>JAOUEA010000004.1 GCA_029858935.1 Actinomycetota bacterium | reverse complement strand
CCCTCCAGCGCGAGGTCCTTCGTCTTCGGGTGCTCCTTGAGCGCCGGGTAGAAGATCTCCTCCTCGATCAACTCGTGCACCTCGAGCTCGGCCTTCAACGTCGCGAGGCCCTCGGTGCGCGTCTTCACCGCGCGCTCGGTCGTGTCCTCGAGGTCGGACAGCATCGTCTTGACCTCGTCGTGGTCCTGCTTGAGCAGCTTCAACGCGTCCATCGAACCCCCTCGGTGCTCGGCCGGCGCGGGTTGCGCCGGTTTGCACCGAGGGTTCCCACGCGGCCACAGGGTTAAACGTGGTCAGCGCTGGCCGTGCGGTCGTCCCTTGCCCTCCCGCTTCATCGCCTCCCACTCGGCGATCTTCTTCGCGCGCGAAGGGTTCACGCGCAGCGGCTCGTCGTCGCCCTTCGGGAAGTGAGGCGGCCAGGGGGCGTCGCCCAGGCCGCCCTCGGCGTCGGCCGCCGCGAGCTCGAGCAGGGAGTCGAGCGTGCCGACGTGCTCGTCGATGTCGGCGCCCGGATCGCCGAGCTCGCGCAGTCGCTCGGGCACGGTGCGTACCGTGAACCGCTCGGGCTCGACGCCGGCGACCTCGTCCCACCGCAGGGGCGTCGAGACGCGCGCGTCGGGCATCGGCCGGATCGAGTACGCGCTCGCCACCGTGCGATCTCGCGCGTTCTGGTTGTAGTCGAGGAAGACGCCGGTGCGTTCCTCCTTCCACCAGGCGGTCGTCGCGACGCCGGGCATGCGCCGCTCCACCTCGCGCGCGAACGCGAGCGCGGCTCGGCGCGTGTTCGTGAACCCGTTGCCCCGTTGCACCCGGGCGTTCACGTGGATGCCCCGCTTGCCGCTCGTCTTCGGGAAACCGGTGAGCCCGTGCTCGGCGAGCACGTCGCGGGCCATCAGCGTGACCTGCCGCACGTCGTCCCAGGGCACGCCCGGCGTGGGGTCGAGGTCGATTCGCAGCTCGTCGGGATGGTCGACGTCGTCGGCGCGCACCGGCCACGGGTTGCACTCCAGGCAGCCGAGCGTGGCGGCCCACACGAGCGCGGCCTCGTCGTGCATCACCGGCATCGACGCAGTTCGGCCGCTCGGGAACTTCACGGTCGCCGTGCGCACCCAGTCGGGCGCCCCTTTCGGGATGCGCTTCTGATAGAAGGGCTCGGTGTCCTCGCCGGTCACCCCGCCGGGGAACCGGTGCAGGATCGCCGGGCGGTCTCGGCATCCGTTGAGCGCGGCCCCCGCCACCGCCGCCCAGTACTCGACCACCTCCAGCTTCGTGATCGGACCGCCCTCGGCATCGGGGAAGTAGACCTTGTCGGGGCTCGTGACCTTGATGTCGCGGCCCTGCACCGAGATCGTCATGGACGGCGTGGCCATGGGGAGAACCGTATCCTCCCGGCGACCTATAGTCCGAGCCGTGACGTTGTTCGAACCGATCTTCGACGCCCTCGAGCAGGCGGGCGTGCGGTACGTGACCGTGGGCGGTGTCGCCGTCGTCCTCCACGGGCACGCCCGGCTGACCGCCGATCTCGACTTAGCGGTGGATCTCGCGCCTCGGGCGGCGGCCGACGCGATCGACGCGCTGACGGGGATCGGCCTACGCCCGCGGCTCCCGGTGGAAGCCAGCGGTTTCGCCGACCCGGCTGTACGCCGGCGATGGATCACCGATCAGGGCATGACGGTGTTCTCCCTGTGGGACCCCGATGACCCGCTGCGGTCGGTCGACCTCTTCGTCGAGCATCAGATCGAGTTCGAAGGACTCTGGGGCCGATCGCAGGTGCTCGACATCGCCGGCACACCGGTCCGTGTGGCCGCGATCAGCGACCTGATCCATATGAAGCGTGTCGCAGGCAGGCCGGTCGATCTCGATGACATCGCTGCGCTCGAGGCGATCCAGGAGCGGGAGTCCGATCGATGACCGCCAGGAGCGATCCACCACCTCGGGACGGGTGGGAAGCGCACCGCCGGGCCGAGCTCGAGGGTGCCCTGACGGCGACGCCGGCACAGCGCCTGCTCTGGCTCGAGCGAGCCATCGCGCTCGCCTTCGAGACGGGCGCGCTGCCACGGCCCGCCGTCGACGAGGGTTCATCGCGATCCGACTGAGCTGGGCTAGGAGGCGCCGGTGCCGGCGCCGTCGCCCGCCTCCTTGACCGTGCGCAGCACGGTGTCGCCGATGTCGGCGGGGTTGCGCACCACGCGGTGGCCGAGCGCCTCGATCGCGTCGAGTTTGGCCGTCGCGGTGTCGGACTCGCCCGCGATCACCGCGCCCGCGTGTCCCATGCGGCGACCGCGCGGCGCCGAGACGCCGGCGATGAACGCGACGAGCGGCTTGGTCATGTACTGCGAGGCCCACGACGCGGCCTCGACCTCCTGCTGGCCGCCGATCTCACCGATCATCACGATCACGTCGGTCTCGTCGTCGCCTTCGAACGCCTGCAGCACCGTCTTGAAGTCGGTGCCGTTCACCGGGTCTCCGCCGATGCCGACGCAGGTCGACTGGCCGAGACCGAGCGCGGTCATCTGGGAGACGGCCTCGTAGTTGAGGGTTCCGGAGCGAGAGACGACCCCGACGCGCCCCTTGGAATAGATGTGGCTCGGCATGATGCCGACCTTGCACTCCCCGGGCGTGATGATGCCGGGGGAGTTAGGCCCGATGATCTGCGTGGAGCGCCCTGCGAGGTAGCGCTTGGTGCGCACCATGTCCTGCACCGGCACGCCGTCGGCGATGATCACCGCGACGCCGACGCCGGCGTCGACGGCCTCGAGCAGGGAGTCGGTCGCCACCTGCGGCGGCACGAAGATGCCGCTCACGTCGGCGCCGGTCTCCTCGACGGCCTCGGCGACGCTGTTGAAGACCGGCAGCCCGAGGTGGGTCGTGCCGCCCTTGCCGGGGGTGACGCCGCCGACGATCTGTGTGCCGGTGTTCATCGCCTCCTCGGCGTGGAACGTGGCGTGCTGGCCCGTGAACCCCTGGATGATGACCTTCGAGTCGCGGTCGACGAACACGCTCATGCCGGCACCTCTTGCCGCGCCTGGGCGGCTTCGACCGCCTTGGCCGCCGCGTCGTCGAGATCGGCGGCCTGGATCAGCTCGAGGCCGCTCTCGTCGAGGATGCGCCGGCCCTCGTCGACGTTGGTGCCGGCCAGGCGCACGATCACGGGCACGTCGATCTCCTGATCGCGCGTGGCCTGGACCACCCCGGTCGCGATCCAGTCGCATCGGTTGATGCCCGCGAAGATGTTCACGAGGATCGCGCGCACGTTCGGGTCCTTCAGCACGATGCGGAAGGCGTTCGCGATCTTCTCGGGACTCGCGCCGCCGCCGACGTCGAGGAAGTTCGCGGGGCGGCCGCCGTGGTGGGCGATCGCGTCCATGGTGCCCATCGCGAGCCCGGCGCCGTTCACGATGCATCCGACCGAGCCGTCGAGCGCGATGTAGTTCAGGCCGTGGCCGGTCGCCTCGACCTCCTTGGGGTCTTCCTCGTCGAAGTCGCGCAGCTCGACCACGTCGCCCTGGCGGAACAGCGCGTTGTCGTCGAAGCTCATCTTCGCGTCGAGCGCGACCAGCTCGCCGTCCTCGGTCTCGATGAAGGGGTTCACCTCGAGCATCAGGCAATCGAGGTCGCGGAAGAGCCGGTACATGCGCTTGATCAGCCGCGTGAACGAGGTGGTGCGGTTGCCCAAACCGATGGCGGTGGCGACCTTGCGGCATTGGAAGTCGAGGAGTCCCACGCCGGGGTCGACGTACTCCGTGTGGATCGCGTCGCGGTTGGACTCGGCGACCTCTTCGATGTCGACGCCGCCTTCGGCGCTGGCCACGACGACGATGCGCTGCGACTCGCGATCGACCACCAGGGAGAGGTAGAACTCACGCTCGATGCGCGATGCGCGCTCGACGAGCACGCGGCTCACACGCTGGCCGGCGGGCCCGGTCTGGGCCGTGACGAGCGTCGAGCCCAGCATCTGGTCGGCGATCTCGGCGATCCTGGCGGGTGAGTTGCCGATCTTCACGCCGCCGGCCTTGCCGCGGCCGCCGGCGTGGATCTGGGCCTTCACGACCCAGCGTTGTCCGCCGAGCTCTTCGGCGACCCGGCCTGCCGCTCTCGACGTGTAGACGACCTCGCCCCGCGGCGTGGTCACCCGGTACTGCCGCAGCAGCGACTTCGCTTGGTACTCATGGATGTTCATCTGCCTTCTCCTTGGCGCCCGGCGGCGGGTGTACTCGGTCGCGTGCCCTTCAGCGGGCGCGCATCTGTTCAACCTTTCGCATCAGGTTCTCGGCCATGCGGATCGAGGCCGCATCGATGAGGCGGCCGTCGAGCGAGACCGCCCCCTTGCCTTGCTCGGCGCCTTCCTCCATCGCTTGCAGGATGCGCCGGGCCCGATCCACCTCGGCTTCGCCGGGCGTGAAGGCCTCGTTCGCGAGCTCGATCTGCGAGGGGTGGATCGCCCACTTGCCCTCGCACCCGAGGGCGCCGGCGCGCCGTGCGGCGCTTCGGAAGCCCTCTGCATCCTCGTAGTCCCCGAAGGGCCCGTCGATCGGCCGCAGACCCTGCGCGCGGCACGCCGCGACCATGCGCGAGATGCCGAAATGCCACTGGTCTCCCCAGTGGATCTCGCGGGCCCCCGTCTGCGGGCCGGGATCGGTGAGCACGGCGTAGTCGGGGTTCGCGCCGCCGATGTTCGTCGTGCGCGCCTGCACGCTGGCGGCGTAGTCGGCGACGCCGAACACCATGGCCTCCAGGCGGTCGGGCCGGGCCCTCGAGATGGCCTCGACGTCGGCCATGCCCGCCGCGGTCTCGATCAGGATGTGGATGCCGATGCGACCGGGTTCCCAGCCCTTGGCCTGTTCGATCTGGTCGAGCAGCGTCGCCACGAACTCCACGTCGCTGGGCGACCCGACCTTCGGCACGAGCACGGTCTCGAGCATCTCGCCGCGAGCTTCCACCACGTCGACGATGTCTCGGTAGCACCAGTGCGTGTCCAGGCCGTTGACGCGCACGCTCACGGCGCACCGTGACCAATCGGAGGCGCCGAGCGCCTCGATGACGTTCGCACGAGCCTGCTCCTTGTCGTCCGGCGCCACGGCGTCCTCGAGGTCGAGGAACACCACGTCGGCGCCGAGCGTCGGAGCCTTCTGCATCGCCCGCATATTCGTGCCGGGCACCGCGAGCTCGCTGCGATGCAGCCGCGCCCTGTTCATCGTCTGGGCCTGGCCACGGAGCGCCTCAACGAGGAAGCACGGCGTCGAAGGCGCCGAGCACCCGATCGGCGGTCTCGCGGGTCGCGTTCACGCCCATCAGTCCGACGCGCCAGATCGGAGGAGCCTTCGGCCCGAGCCCGCCGCCGACCTCGATGCCGTGCTCACGCAGCATGCGCCCCTGGATCTCCTTGCCGTCGACGCCCTCGGGCACCTTCACGGCCGTGAGCTCCACGAGCTGGTGGTCGGGGTCGGCGAGCAACTCGAAGCCGCGGGATCGGATCTCGTCCTGGAAGTAGCGGCCGGCGTCGGCGTTGCGCGCCCACCGGGCCTCCAGGCCCTCCTCGAGGGCAAGGCGGATGCCCGTGTAGAGCGCGTAGTACTGCAGGATCGGCATCGTGTGGTGGTAGGTGATCGGTCGGTCGATCCAATACTTCGAGAGCTCCTCGAAGTCGTAGTAGTACGGCACGGCGCTCTGGTGGCGCTGCATGGCTGCGACCGCGCGCCCGCTCACCGTGACCGGCGCGATGCCCGGCGGGCAGCCCAGCGCTTTCTGAGAGCACGAGTAGCCGTAGTCGATGCCCCATGCGTCGGCGTCTACCTGCTGACCTCCCAGCGACGTCACGCAGTCCGCGTACAGCAGCGCCTCGGAGTCGCTCGAGCGCATCGCCTCGGCGAGCGCTGCGAGCGGGAAATCCGCCCCGGTCGAGGTCTCCGCGTGCACGACGCTCACGATCTTCGCGTCGGGGTGGGCTGCGAGGGCCTCCATGATGCGATCGACGGTCACGACCTGCCCCAATTCGGCGGTCAGTTCGATCACGTTCGCGCCGACCCGCTGGGCGAACTCGTTGAGGCGCGAACCGAAGAATCCCCAGTGGCAGCTGATCACCGTGTCGCCCGGATCGACGAGGTTCATGAAGCCGGCTTCCATCGCGCTCGTGCCCGACGAGCTGAGTGCGATCGTGAGTCCGCCCTGGGGCCGGCGCCAGAGTGAGCGAAGGCCGGTCACGAGGTCGACCAGGATGTCCCAGAAGTCGGGGTCGAGGTGCCCGTTCATCGGAAGCTGCATCGCCTCGAGCACCGCCGGGTGCACGTTCGACGGGCCCGGGCCGCAGAGCAGCCTCTCGCCCGGAACCAGCGCAGGGATCGTCGCATCGGTCATCGAACATCCTTCCTCTCCCGCGGGCAGCCGTCGTCCTGACTCACTTGAACGCCGGTTCAAGGAAGCGCCGAGTATGGCACAGGGCCTGAGTCGGGCGATAGTCGGGGGCCGACCCGCGGCTCACGTCCTCGCACGCGACCCGGGCACCGCTACCCGGTGTTGCGCAGCCCGGCCGCGACCCCGCTCACCGCCGCCTGCACGAGCCGCTCGGCGCGCCCACGGCCATCGAGGAATCGCAGCTGCAGGAACGACAACGCGTCGACGTACGGGTTGCGCAGCTCGACCGCCCGCTGCAGCTCGGGGCGGCAATCGAGCAGCTGGGGGTGACCCGCCACCTCGAGCACGAGCTCGGTCGTGCGGGCCATCTCCTCGCGGATGGCGGCGGTCAGGTCGTCGCGCTCGCCGCGCGCCAGGTAGAGCTCCGCGATCGCGGGGTCGGCCTTCGCCAGGGAGAGCTCCGCGTTCTCGATCATCGCCGTGAAGAACGGCCAGTCGCGGAACATCGCACGCAGCGACGCGACCCCGCCGCGCGTGGCGGCGACCGCCTCGAGTCCGGCCCCGAGCCCGTACCACCCGGCCAGGTTCACGCGGCTCTGGCTCCACGCGAACACCCACGGGATCGCACGCAGGTCGTCGAGCTCGTTGGCCTGGCCCACGCCGCGCGCGACCGGTCTCGACGCGATCGGCAGCGTCGAGATTTGTGCCAGCGGCGTCACTCGCCGGAAGAACAGCACGAAGCCCTCCGAGCCGACGAGCTCCTCGTAGCGCGCCCGTGAGACCTCGGCCATCAGCGCGAGCTCCCGCTCGAACCGATCGAACGGGTCGAGGGCATCGCCGGTAGCGCTGGCCCGCACGACGGCGCTCGTGAGCTGCTCGAGGTGGCGGCGGGCGAGCACCGCGTCGCCATACCGGGCGAAAGCCATCTCGCCCTGCTCGGTGACGGCGAACCGACCGTGCACCGATCCCGGCGGCTGCCCCAGGATCGCGCGGCTCGCGGGCCCGCCACCCCGGCCGAGCGCGCCACCTCGTCCGTGGAAGATCGTGAGCCTCACGTCGTGTTCGCGCGCCCACGCCGCCATCGCGCGCTGGGCCCGGTACAACTCGAGGTTCGCTGCGAGCACGCCGACTTCCTTCGCGGAATCTGAGTAGCCGACCATCACCAGCAGTTCACGGTGGTGCCGCCGCAGGAGCCGCTTCGTCCCCGGCAGCGCGAGCCACCCGTCGAGGATGGTGGTCGCGGTGGCGAGCTCGTGCCTCGTTTCGAGCAAGGGTACCGGCAGCACGTCGGCCGGACGGCTGGGCGAGGCCAGGCGTGCGAGTGCGAGTACGCCGGAGAGGTCGCTCGCCGATCGCGTGAAGCTCACGATCACCCGCTCGCACGCTTCTCGCCCGAGCCGATCCTGCACGTCGCGGATCGCCCGGAACGTCGCCAGTACCTCGCGGGTGGCAGGGGTCTTTGCTTCGGGAGGCGACAGCTCCTGCACGCGCGCCAGCCGGTCGAGCGCGCGCGCGTTCCCAATCGCCTGCGGAGCCACCTCCCGCAACGCGGCGTCCAGCACGTCGGCGTGCTGGCGCACCTCCATCTCCGCGAGATGGAAGCCGAACGTCTCCGCTTGCCAGCGCAGGTGCTGGAGCTCCCCCCACGCGAGTTTCGAGGCGCCGCCGCCGTCGAGGGATCGCTGCAGCACATCCAGGTCTGCCACGAACTCGGCGGGGTCGTCGTAGGCGCCGCGCGAGCGGGTACGCGTGGCCGCGAGCCGGTGAGCGGCGAGGCCGAGCTTGCGCCGGTGGGGCGCATCGGGCAGCTTGCGAGCGAGCTCGCGAGCCGGACCGGGCAGCGCCCGCTCGTCACGGACGAGCGCCTTGCGCAGCGCCGTCGACGGCGGCACGTCTCGGTCGCTCACCGAAAGCGAGCGAGCGATGCGCCGGGTGGCATTCTCGAGCCCCCGCAACACATGGTCGGTGGCGATCGCCGACGCGGCCTTCGTCGTCTCGGCCGTGACCGAGGGGTTGCCGTCGCGGTCGCCGCCGACCCAGGTGCCCCATCGCAGGAACGCCGGGAACGCGGGCGCGCGAGCTCCGCTTCCCTCGGGGTCGAGGGCGCGGTCGACCTCGCGATAGATGAGCGGCAGGGTCGTGAAGATCGTCTCGTCGAACAGGGCGAGGCTGGCCCGCACCTCGTCGAGCGGCTCGGGGCGGCGATGTCGGACAGGATCGGTCAGCCACAGCCCCGTGATCTCCTCGCGCAGGTGCCGCATCGCCTCCTCGGCCTCGGGCAGGCCGAGCCGGCCGTCGTCGAGGCGCTCGAGCAGGCCGCCGATGCGCCACACGACCTCGACGATCGCCCGACGCTTGGCCTCGGTCGGGTGGGCGGTGAGCACGGGTCGGATGCGCAGGTCGGCGAACGCGTCCGGAGTCGCCTCGCCGCGGAGGGCCGCCACCGACCCCTCCAGCGGGCGCGCAGCACGGGTGCGCGCTCGCAGCACGCGGATGCGCTGGCGTTCCTCCGCCAGGTTCACGAGCTGGAAGTAGCACGTGAATGCACGGATCACCTGTTCGGCGCGCGGCAGGTCCAACGACGCGACGAGCTCGACGACCCGTTGCCGGCGGGCCCGGCTGGGGCGTGTGCGCAGGGCGATGGTGCCCTGCCGCAGCGATTCCACCAGCTCCAGCAGTTCCGGGCCGCCGCTCGCCGCGATGGCCTCGCCGAGCACCGTGGTGAGCAGCCGCACGTCTTGGCGCAGCTCCGTCGGCACGCGGCGCGTCCCTGCTCGAGCCTTCACGGCGCCGGAGCGTGCCGGCACGTGATCAGCCGCCGAACGCGTCGGGGTTCAGCAGCGTCGGCGGCCTGGCGCCGTCGAACGCGGCGAACAGGTTGTCGACCACCACGTCGCCCATCGCGTTGCGCGTGTCGACCGTGGCGCTGCCGAGATGGGGGATCACCACCACGTTCTCGAGCCCGAGCAGGCGGGCTTCCACCTCGGGCTCGCGCTCGAACACGTCGAGGCCCGCGGCGAAGATCTCGCCGGCCTCGAGGGCGTCGGCGAGTGCCTGCTCGTCGACCACCGGGCCGCGCGAGGTGTTCACGACGACGGCCGTCGGCTTCATCGCCCGGAACGCCTCGGCGCCGAACAGGTGCCGCGTCTCGGGCGTGAGGTTCGTGTGTATCGAGATGAAATCGGCCTGCGCGAGCAGGTCGTCGAGGTCGAGCCGCTCGGCGCCGGTCTCGGCCTCGACCTCCGCGGGCAGGTTCACCGCGTCGTTGTATGCGACGCGCATGCCGAAACCCTTCGCGCGCCGGGCCACGGCCTGGCCGATGCGCCCGAACCCGACGATGCCGATCGTCTTGTGGTGCACGTCCTGACCGAGCATCATCAGCGGGCCCCAGATCCATGGCGTGCCGGCACGCAGGAACCGCTCGCCCTCGCCGACCCGCCGCGCGGCTGCCATGAGCAGCGCGAAGGCCGTGTCGGCGGTCGTCTCGGTGAGCACGTCGGGGGTGTTCGTCGCGAGCACGCTCGCGTCGGTGCATGCCGCGACGTCGACGTTGTCGAACCCCACGGCGTGGTTCGCGACGATGCGCAGCTGCGGCCCCGCGGCTGCGAGGAACTCGGCGTCGACCTTCTCGGTCAACATCGTCACAATCGCGTCGCGCCCCGCGACGACGTGCAGCAGCTCGTCGCGTGGGATGCCGAAGTCGTTCTCGTGCACGGTCACGTCGCAGCGTTCCCGCAGGCGAGCCAGGGGGGCGTCCATGATGGGCCGGGTCACTAGCACGTTCGGTCGGTCGGTCATGGCGGTTCCTCCGTGAGGTCGGTCCGCGTCACCCGCGGGAAGCTTCGCAGTATGCCGCCGCCTGCGTCACCCGCGGTAGCCGCCGATCGTGACCCGTGTTGCCGCTAAGCTCGGCGGCCGTGCGTCTTGTGACCCCGATCGAGACCGAGCGACTGCGTCTGCGCCCGTTCCACGACGACGGCCGCGACGTCGACGCGCTGCTCGCGGTGCTCGGCGACGAGCGCTCGATGCGCTTCTACCCGGCGCCATTCGACCGCGATGGCGTCGGTGGGTGGATCGGGCGGCAGCTCGAGCGGTACGAGCGCGACGGGTTCGGTCTGCTCGCCATCGAGGACCGGGCGACCGGCGAGGTGATCGGCGACTGCGGCCCCACCGTGCAGGAAGCCGACGGCGAGTCGTTCGTCGAGCTCGGGTGGCACGTGCTGCGAGCTCGTCAGGGGCAAGGGGTCGCGACCGAGGCCGGCGCAGCCTGCCGTGACGCGGCCTTCGCGTCGCTCGACTCGTGGTTCCTCATCTCGCTGATCCGTCCGGAGAATCGTCCGTCGAGGCGTGTCGCCGAGAAGTTGGGGTTCGAAGTCTGGCGCGGCACGATCAGGGCGGGATGGGGACACCTGATCTACCGGCTCGATCGCCCCGCCTGAGCCCGTCGTCGAGCGAGGCCGCGGCCACCACTGGCTCAGCGCAGTTCGAGCAGGTCCCGCGCCGCCTCTGCGACCGCGAGGCCGATCGCCTCGTGATCGGCGGCCTCGAAATGGATGCCGTCGATCGGACTCGACTCGGCGAACGGCGCCAGGTCGAGCACGGGAACCTGGGCCTCCTCGGCGACCCGTCGGAAGGCGTCGGCGAACCCCCTCGACTCGAGCTCGCCGTGCGGCGAGTCGTATTCCCACACGCCGAGCGGGCCGAACGGCGGCGAGATGAGCACCAGCACCTCTGGCGGCTCGTCGTCGGGGCCGGTGTCGCTCGCCCGCGCCATCTCGGCGAGCGTGATCGCGCCGCGGGCGGCGTCGTGCGCGGTGAGGCCGCCGGGTACGAACAAGTCGTTCGTGCCGAGCCAGATGATCACCAGATCGAGCGGCGCGTGGGTCTTCAGCACGATCGGCAGGTGCGACGAGCCGTTGCGTCCCGGTTCGAAAGGGTCGTCGAAGACCGTCGTGCGGCCGTTCAGCCCTTCCTCGATGACGTGCACCTCGTCGCCCAGCTCGCGCTGCATCACGCCGGGCCAGCGCCGCCATCGCTGAAGCCGGTCCTCGGTGGAGGCCGCGTAGCCCCAGGTATTCGAGTCGCCGTAGCAGCAGATCGCGGTCATGTGCGCGCACCCGGGTGCCCGGTCAGGCGATGTCGATGCGCTCGATCACGACGTCGTCGGTCGGACGGTCCTGTGCGCCGGTCGGCGTCTTCGAGATACGTTCGACCACGTCGTAGCCCTCGGTGACCTCGCCGAAGATCGTGTGGCGGCCGGTGAGCCACTCGGCCGGGGCGACGGTCACGAAGAACTGACATCCGTTCGTGCCGGGCCCGGCGTTGGCCATCGCCAGCAGGCCGACGCGGTCGAACGACGGACCGTCGGGCGGGCACTCGTCGTCGAATGTGTAGCCGGGTCCACCGGTCCCCGTGCCGGTCGGATCGCCACCTTGGATCATGAATCCGTCGATCACGCGGTGGAAGATCGTGCCTGGATAGAGGGCATCGGTCTTCGTCTGGTTGTCGCGAGGGTCGGTCCATTCCCTGCCTCCCGACGCGAGGTCGATGAAGTTCTCGACCGTCTTCGGGGCGTGATCGGCCATCAACTGCACAGTGAACGAGCCCTGGTTCGTGACGAACGTGGCGGTGGACATGGACGTGCGACCTCCTCGTGGAACGACGGGAAGTCCCAAGCTTATCGAGCGGCGATAGTTGCGCACGCAAGTATCTCGCGCATAGCCTTCATGCATGACGGGCGACCCGAAACTCCAGGCCTGGTTCACGTTCCTGCAGGCACACGATGCGGCGACGGAGTCGCTCGACGCCGAGCTCTTCGATCGCACCGGGCTGACCTTTTCCGACTACGAGGTGTTGCTCTTCTTGAGTCGGGCGACCGGCGGCGGCCATCGCGTGGCCGAACTCGCCCACAGCCTGCTGCTGACGGCGAGCGGCACGACCAGGGCTTCGACGGGCTCGAGCGCGACGGGCTGGTCAGGCGAACGCCTGATCCCGACGATGGCCGCGCGGTCCTGGTCTCGCTCACCGCCGCAGGACGAAGGCGGTTCCGCGCCGCGGCTCCCGTGCACCTGGCGGGCCTGAGGGCGCGGTTCCTCGGCGCGATCACGAAAGGCGATGCCGAGGCCCTGCGCGCGGTATCGGTCAAGGTGCTGGGCGCGAGCGGCCGCGAGGAACGGATCCTGTGAACGGGTGCTCAGCGGAGCTCCGCGCCGGAGCGCACGACCCGTCCGAGCCAGCTCCCTGCGATGAGTGAGGTCACGATCGCAAGCATCACGAGCACGGCGTAGAAGCCGCTGTCGACGATGCCGGCATCGAATGCGACCGAGGCGAGGACGATTCCCGGTCCTCCTCGGGCGTTCAGGGCCACGCCGAGGTTGCGAGCGCCGGCCGGTGACTCGCCTGCCCAGCGGGCACCGGCCCACACGCTCGCGTACTTCGCGACGCAGGCCACCGCGAGGAAGAACACGAAGAACAACGGCTCGAACCCGTCGAGCAGGTCGAGCCGAAGGCCGACGATCGCGAAATACACCGGGATGAAGAACGCGAAGGAGAAGCCTCGGATGGTCTCGCGGGCCGCCTCGGCTCCGGTCGTTCCCTCCGCCGAGCCGACGACGATGCCGGCGACGAACGCGCCGAACAGCGGCACCACGTCGAGCGAGACGGCGAGCATCGTGACCGCGAGCATGAACACGATCTGGAACGCGATGGCGCTGCCACGCTTAACCACATTGAACCGGAACCGCAGCGTCGCGCGATAGACCGGCGGCCCGAGCCAGAGTGCGAGGCCGAGGAACCCCAGGGTGGCGACGACGTGATAGCCGATGGCGAGCACCGAGCCGGGCTCGAGTTCGAGGACCGCCGGCAGGCCGACGCTCTCACCCGAGGTTCCGGCAACGAGACCGAGTGCGATCGCCAGCAAGACATAGATGGCGACGTCTTCCACCACTGCGACGGCAAGCACGATGCGCGCGAAGGCTGTCTCGAGGATGCCCAGGTCGAACATGATGCGCGAGATCACCGGGATGCTCGTCACCGCGATCGCGAGCGCGAACACGAGCACGAAGGCGGTCCTGTCTCCGGCCGCCCCGATATGGGCTCCCGCGGGCAGGAGCGCGACGAACCCCAGCCCCACCAGGAACGGCACGATCATGCCGGTGACCGTCACCGCAATCACGGTGCGACGTTCGTCGGCTTGGAACGACGACCGGATCTCCGAACCTGCACTGAACATCAGCAGCAGCAGGCCGAGTTGGTACATCGCGTCGAGCACGAACGGCACGGGCCCGGTGGGTGGGAACACCTGGTCGTGCAGGCCGGGTGCCAGTGCGCCGAGCACGGTCGGGCCGAGGAGCAGGCCACCGACGATCTCGCCGATCACGCGAGGCTGGCCGAAACGCTTCGCGAGGTACCCGACCGAGTGGGCGGTAACGAGCAGCAGCGTGAGCGCGAGCAGGAGCCGCGCGAGTTCCAGGCTGCCGAGCGTCTCCATCCTGTCCTCCCTCGCTCCACCTCGCGTGCGGCCGCCGGTGCTCCCTACGCATCGGCGGCCCGGAGATCCAGGCCGCCGATGGTATCGGAGTGTCGTGCGTCGCTAGGCCATCATCACGCGTCGGTGAACCGGGCGATCATGTACTGGGTCGTCCCGGAGACGTCGGTGAACTGCCCGCCGACCCACAGCTGCGTCGCGTTCGGGTAGATGTCCCATGGTCCGTAGAAGCGGCCCGAGAACGTCGGGGCGAACCCGTCGATCGGAGCCGTGCTGCCGGCTTGGCGGATGCAGCCGTTCAGATCCGAGACGGCGAAGCGCGTGCGGCTGTCCTTGACGTTGCCGGTGACACCCGGGCACTGAACGGGCACGTTCGCGAAGTGACCGCCGAAGTAGATCCGGTCGCCACGCACGGCGACGGTTTGCACGTTCCCGCCGGTCTTCAGCGACCAGAGGATGTCTCCGAAGTTGTCGGACAGATCGAAACCGTAGATCGCGTTCGAACCTCCGTAGCCGACGATCAGCCTGTTCGTCGTGCAATCGCGGTCGAGGTCGAATGCGTTGACACCACTCGTGACCTCGGCGTTGTCGGGCGTCCAGGCCTTGAGTTCGCCCGTCGTCGCGTCGAACATCGCGAGCGTCGCCCGGTCTTGGTTGGTCCCTGTCGAGCCCCTGGCCTTCCGGAAGGCGCCCCCGGCGATGATCGATGACCCGTCGCAGGTCGTGGTCAGCGTGCGGGCCAGGCCTGAGGTGCGCGGCTTCCACACCGTGTCGAGGTTGCCGTTGGAATCGAACGCCGCGAGCTTCTTGCGCACCTGGCCGTTGACGGTCGTGAAGTAGCCGGCAACGTAGATGCGGTCGTTGTGCGCGATCATGCCGCGGACGCGGTCGCTGATGTCGACCCCGATCTGCGGGGCGACGTCGGGGTCCAAGGTGTTGGTCGCGAGGTCGATCGCCGCGAGGTTCAGTCGGGGCTGCCCGTCGACCTCGCTGAACTTGCCGCCGATGAACAGCTTGCCGTCGAGCACGGCGAGGGCGTAAACGAATGACTTCTCGCCAGGAGCGCCCACGGTGTGCTTGAAGGTCTTGACGCCCACACCGGTCGTGGCGTCGATCGCCCCGATGTTGAGCAGGCCGCTCGAGATCGAGCTGCCCGGACCGCAGCTCTGCCCGGGCGGGCACTGGCGAAGAGCCTTGAATTTGCCGCCGAGGTAGACCGTGTTGCCGACCTGTGTGATCGCGTAGACCTGACCGTTCGTCATCCAGGTGCTGTCGGGGGTGTTGTTGAAGGCGGCGTTGGCCGTCGGCGCCACGCCCAGCAGCATCGAGGCTGCGAGTGCGAAGCTGAGTGCCAGCCGGAGCGTGCGTTGGATCATCGCGGGGTACTCCTCCTGTCGGGGGGGCGGGCGCGTACGGGGGACGCGCGACCGGACGAGCGTATCGGCGCGCGGGGGACGGCGGCCATCGGCCGTTCGGTCACTTCGATGTGGCGGTGGCCCTAGCCTCGGCGGCGGCGCCGAACTCGGGCGGACGCCTAGTCGACGTCGTCGCCCTCGGGCATCCCCACCAGCCTGATCTCGCCGCGTTCGACTTCGAACTTCGTGAGCGATCCGCGACCGACCGGGATGCGCCAACGGTCGCCCGGAAGGTCGAGCAGCGTGGCCGCCACCAAGCGGATCATGACCGCATGCGTCACCGCCGCGACGCGCTCCCCGGCGTGGCGTTCGCCCATCAGGCTGATGGCCTCGACCATGCGCTTCTGGGCGTCGGTCAGGCGTTCGCCGTTGGGGCAGATCGCCTCGGTCGGCGCTTCCTTGTATTTCTGGAACGCCTCGGGGTCGAACATCGCCGCCTCTTCCGACGTCATTCCTTCCCATTCGCCGTAGTCGAGGTTCACCAGCCCGTGCAGGATGCGAACGTCGGGGATGCGGCACTCGTCGGTGATCACCTGCGCCGTGTTGATCGTGCGCCGCAGGGGCCCCGCGTAGACAGCGGCCAGGCCCATCGGGCTGAGGGCCCGAGCGGCCTCGACCGCGTCGGCCCACCCCTGGGCATCGAGCGGCACGTCACGGCGGCCGCGATAGCGATTCTGCACGTTCAGGGTGGTCGTGCCGTGGCGGATCAGGAAGAGCTCACAGACGCCGGCCCGGCCGGGTGCATGATGCCGTTCGTCGGACGCGTCCATCGTTTCGGGGGTCGTTGCCATCTGGTGGAACCTCCAGCGTCGTCCGGGGCTTCGTCCGGCACAACGGCCGGAGCGGGGGGGACTGCCCGTCCGCCCGGGCACGGTACGACAGCGCCCGATGAGGGGTCAACACCGGGCGGGACGGGTCGAGACCTTCGCGCGGCACACTGTAGCCGATGGGCTTAGAGCGCAGCCCTACATGTTGCGACTGTGATGAAATGGCTGCGCGCACGGAGCTTCCGCACAGGGGCTCCGGTATCATCACCGCGTTCCCCCTGACGGGGAGCGATGTCGGGTCGACGGTTCGGCGAGGTCGCCGAACCTCGGGATCAGGAGAGCGACGCGTTGTCCGAGACCACCAGCAGGATCCTTGATCTGCGCGACTACTGGCAGATGATCCGGACCCGGATGTGGACGGTGGTCGCGATGGCCACGATCGTCGCCGCGATCGCCGGAGCCTACGTGGCGCTCCGGCCGCCCATGTACTTCTCCCAAGCGAAGGTCATCGTGGACCCTCTGGTCAACCCCGCGATCACCGGGGTGGCGGGCAACCCCACCAGCCTGCAGCCGGACATGGTGATCGAGGGCGAGATCGTGCGTTCGATCGACATCGCGACCGCGGTGCGCGATTCGCTCGGATTGTCGACCTCGCCCGAGCAGCTCGCCAAGACCGTTCGCATCGAGCCGGTCCGTGATGCTGCCGTGATGTTCATCGGCTACCTGGCGAGCGAACCCGAGACCGCGGCGACGATCGCGAACTCGTTCGCCGAGGAGTACCTCGCCGCTCGCCGCGAGCAGATCCTCACTTCGGTCGACGCCGCGATCACGCCGTTGCAGGACCGGATCGAGGAGCTCAGCAGCACGGCCGGAGAGATCGAACGAGACATCCAGGCCGGTGACAACCCCGAAGAGATCGGCAGGCTCCGGGCGACCCTCGAGGGGGTGCAGGCCGAAATCAACGGCCTCGCCACGGACATCGCGGAGATCCGCGGGAATGCGACGTCGAGCCCGGGTGGGCGCATCGTGCAGTTCGCGGCGGCGCCGGTCAAGCCGTCGGGCCCGAGTCTCGCGCTGGCGTCGATCCTCGGGTTCATCGTCGGCTCGTTCATCGGCGCCGGCCTCGCCGTCGTGTTCGGGCTTCGCGCGAACCAGGTGGGAGGGCGCGACGAGTTGGCAGAGTTCCTCGGAGCTCCCGTCATGGGCGTGATCCCCTCGGTCGAGGGCTGGGCCAACCGCGACAAGGCCGAACTCGTTTCACGCGATGAGCCCGGCGGCCCTGCGGCCGAGGCGTACCGTACGCTCGCGACGAACCTTCGCTTCCTGCGTTCCCAGCGCGCGGTCGGTGTCGTCGTCGTGACCAGCGCTCTGCCGAGCGAGGGAAAGAGCGCCACGACCGCCAACCTCGCGGTCGTGCTCGCCGAGACCGGCGTTCGCACTTTGTTGGTGGACGCCGACCTTCGACGGCCACGGGCGGAACGGTTCCTTGGCGTGCCCTTCGGCGCCGGCCTGCACGAGGTCCTCGCGGCGACCAGCACCCTCGACGACGTCGTGCTGAGTACCGAGGTTCCGAACCTGTCGATCATCAGGAGCGGCCCGATGCCCGACGACCCCGTTTCCTTGCTTGCGGGTCCCCATGCCGACTCCGTCTTCCACGACCTGCGGCGGCTGGCCGACATCGTGATCTGTGACGCACCTCCGACCCTGCCGGTGGCCGACGCGTCGATCCTCGCTGAAGCGGCTGACGTCGTGCTCTTCGTGCACGACCCCGCGATCTCGAGTCGCACCGCGCTCGAGGATGCCGTCCGTCAGCTGCGCACCGCCGGCGCCGAGATCGCCGGTGGTGTGTATAACAACGTCACGACCTTGCAGCGCAGCTCGCTCGGCTACGCCAACTACGACCAGTACTACGGCCCCGACGAGCGATCGAAACCGCCGCACAGACCCAAGCCCTCGTCCGAGGTTCGCACCACGCGGCGACCGGCGACAGCTCCGGGTGCCCCGGTGGTGCCAGTCGGCATCGGCAAGGGGTCGCCGGCCACCGCCGAGACTCCCGCCAAGGGCGCCGAGCGATAGGCTGACGAACTCGACCCGTCTACACTGCGTGCGATGAGGTCCGCGGAACGTGTGCGACCCGAGTCGTTCCAGCCGACCGCGACGATCGAGCCACGGTCGACCGATTCCTTCGTGCTGTGGCGGGCCTACCTGGTCATCATGCTCGCCGCGTCGTTCGACGTGTACGACTGGCTGGACCGATCGGTGCAGGGCGGCGCGACTCGGTTCCTGATCATCGCGGTGCCGATCGTGGCGGCCGTGTGGGTGAGGCTGCGCAAGCCCGGGTTCGTGGTGAGGCGTCCGCTTCCATCCGATCTCGTGTTGTTCTCACTGTTCGTCTTCGGCCTCACGGGGTCGATGATCGGGGTCGCGCTCCTCGGCACGGTCGAGACCGGCCGGTCGGTGTTCCTGCCGATGATGCTGGCGTTCCTCTACCTCCTGACGACCGAGGATCCCACCGATCGCGAGGTCGCCAAGACCCTGTCATGGGTATCGCTGATCGCGACCGCCTACACGGCGATGAACGTGCTCGTGAACCTCGAGATCCTGCCCGGCCTGCTGCAGTTCAGGCAGTACAGGAACGCGAGCGTGGCGATGGTCGCCCTCGCCGTCGGAGCTGCTATCGCACTCGGGAACCGCAGACGGCTCGTGCTGGTCCTGGTGATGGCGGCGATCATCTTCACCACGTATCCGTCGGCGACGTCGCTGATGGTGGGAGCTGCCGTCGTGTTGACGCTCTATCTGACCGGTAGGCGGTCGAGCAGCATGCGCACGATCTTCGTCGTCGGTGCGGTGGTGGCGATCGGGGCGTTGTCCTTGGCGAACTTCGAGAAGGGCATCGATGTGGCCGACGACTACTTCGCGGTCGTCGACAAGGCCAACGCCAACAGCGGCCGTCTCGATCTGTGGAACCAGGGGATCTCGCGCTGGCGCGAGGCCCCGATCTTCGGATCGGGCTTCGCTGGTGAAGTGACGGCGGTGCGGGAGCGTGACGGCAGGGTGCTGCCGTTCCACAACGACTTCGTGCTCTTCCTTGCGGCCGGGGGAGCAGTCGGGTTCGGGTTGCTGATCGGGTGGTTCGTGATCGCCGAGGTGACGCTGCTCAGGCGCTACCGCGGATTCGCGCGCGCGGGCCAGTCGACGAGGGCCGGGTTGCTCAGGGCGATCCTCGTGTGCCTCAACGGATTCCTGGTGGCGATGGCCTTCAACCCCGTGCTGCCGGGAGCCTCGCGATCGGCCACGATCTTCGGTCTGTACGGCATCGCGATGTCGATCGGGGAGCCGAAGCCCGTCGACGACGATGACGAATCGACGGAACCGGGTGCACTCAGCGGATCCGCGGCGCCATCCGCTTGAACGCCGACCGCTTCCTCTGCTGCGCGATCGCCCAGTAACTGCCGCGGAACGCGTCGGAGGGCACCGATCGAGGTGAGGAGCCCAGCTCGTCGAGATCGGCAAGCAGCCGATCGAGGTCGTAGCCCATGAGCTGGAGTCGATGCCGACCGATCCAGAGAAGGTATCGGCGACACCAGCGCTTACGGTAGGGGTTCGCCAGGGTCGATCGCCACTTCTCCAGGGGCTCGTCGCTGATCGTCGAATACCGCTGCACTCCGGTCGGATCTCCCATCGATCCATCGATGGTCACGTCGCTGAACCGTGTCAGCAGGCCGGGATCGAACGGCAGCTCGAGGTGTTCGAAGATGCCTGGCCAAGCCGCTTCGGGGTCACCGACCAGATCCTCATACCGCACCGCAGCCGCAGTTTCCCGATGTGCCTCGAAGGCATCGGCGAGCGAGGCGATCCCTCGGAGGTCGCCCTGCCATCGATCGACGTTCCAGCGTCCCTTGGTCCACGTCTCGACGATCGATGCGACCACCGCGAGCGGGTTCCGCCACAAGAAGACGAACTTCGCCTCGGGGAAGATCTCGAACAGATCCTCGACGATGTAGTGGTAGCGGGGCGTCTTGTCGAGGAAGTACGTCGACCCCTCATCCGCCGCTCGCGTGTAGAGGTCGACGGCGAAGTCGTGCATCGCCTGGCGGTAGTCGCGATCGCCCTCGGGCAGCGAGCGCACGAACTCGGAGATGGCGCGCGCCGCGATCGGCTGCGTGTACTCCGCAGCCATGCCTCGTTCACGGGTCGCGTAGACGTGGGGCAGGAGCAGCCACGGTTCGGCGGCCGTCGCGATCTGCGGATGAGCGGCGAGCACCCGCTGAGCGAGGGTCGAGCCCGATCTCGGCAGCGACAGCAGGAAGATGGGTCGCACGCTCACGAGGTTCCCGACTCCATGAGGTCGCGGTAGCGGGCGCCGATGCGCACCGGATCGTATGCGTCTCGGATCCTGGTCACGTCGGCGGAAGTCGGTCGCGCGGCGTCGGCATCGCCCAGCATCTCGCTCAGCCGGTCGGCGATCTCGATCGGGTCGCGTGGGTCGTCGAGGTAGGTGGCCGAGCCCATCGTCACTTCGGGGATCGACGCTTCGCGCGTGGTCAGCACGGGCAGTCCGAACCCGAGGGCTTCGATCGGCGGCATGGCGAACCCTTCGAACAACGACGGGAAAGCGAACACGCTGGCATGACGGTACAGCGCACCCAAGGTGGCGTCGTCGATGTAGCCGGTTTCGACCACGACGTCGCCGAGACCGCCGTCTTCGATCGGTCGGTCGAGCGACTTCGTCCAGGCGACGCCCGAGAGCCGCGCACCGAGCTGCCCTGCGAGCACGAGCTTCACGTCCTGGTGTCCCCCCCGGCGACGCAGTTCGGCGAACGCCAGCACGAGGGTCTCGAGGTTCTTGTGGGGATACTGCGCGGCAACGGCCAACACGAACGGGCATCCATCGATCCCCTCCGGGAGCCGGCCGTCACGCTCGAAACGCTCCCAGGAGATCGGATTGTGGATCGCGACGACGCGGGAGGCCCATCTGCGCCCGTAGCGTTCGAGCAGGTCGCCCCGAACATGCTCGGAGATCGCCACGGTGCGGTCGGCGAACCGGAGCGTAGCCTCGTGCGAGCCTCGCAACCATGCCCGTTTCCGGACGCTGAAGTTGTCCGGCATATGCAGGTACTGCAGGTCGTGGATCACGGTGACGAACGTGGGCCGCCGACGTGTCTTCGGGAACGGGGCGGTGAAGTAGTTCGTGAAGAGCACGGCGTCGTGTTCATCGAGCCGTCCGCGAAGCGTTGCGGTGATCCGAGTGAAGCGGTTCCCCGGCCCATGCAGGGCTCGGAATCGTACCCGTTCCGGCGCGGGCCACGGTCGGTCCGTGTACACGACGAGCTCGTCGTCGGGGGGGCAGGCCGACGCGAGTCCGCCGACCAGGTTCGAGACCATGTGCTCGGCGCCGCCCACGCGCCCCGGGTCGACGAAGCTCGCATCGACGGCGATGCGCAAGCCGCTCACGGCTCGTGCACGAAGCGGATGCGGCCGGTCTTCTTGGCGATCAGCCAGCGAGGGTTGCGCGCGTTCAGCCGCAGGCTCAGCAGCTTGCCGCGGACCCAGCCCATCCGGTCGACGGTTCCGTTCTTCTCCTGCACCCTGCGGCTCTCCTTGGCCATCACCTCAGGCTTGAACGACAACTGGTCGCCGTGCAGTCGGAATCGACCCATCGTGCGGGGCAGGATCAGCGGCTTGGAGGCCCGTCGGCATCGGGCGTACATGTCGTAGTCACCGGTGTTGCGGAACGTCGTGTCGAAGGGGCCGACTTCGTCGAACAGCTCTCGCCGCATCCAGACCGTCTCTTGCGGAACGCAGGACCACCCGAGCCCCAGGTAGGACCGCAAGGTGAAGGGCACCGGCTGCATCCAGGCGAACGCAGCACCCTCCCCGTCGATGAACTCCCGCTTGCCCATCAGCCATCGGGCATCTGCGTGGTCGACGAAGGCCTTCGCTGCCGCAGCGAGTGCCCCCGGGGCGATCTCGTCGTCGGCGTTGATGTAGCCGACGACCTCCCCCTGCACCATCGACAGGCCCCTGTTGATCGCGTCATACATGCCTTGGTCATCCGTGGCGACGACGACCCGTGTGGGGAACGCCTCCGCCACCTTCGTCGTGCCGTCGGTCGAGCCGCCGTCGACCAGCACGTGGTCGATCACGATCTCGTCGGAGGCCTGGCTCCAGATCGAGCGAAGCGTGGCTTCCAGGTATCGCTCGGCATTCAGGGTCGGGGTCACGATGCCGAAGCGCACCGGCCGTCCAACGCGGTCCGCCCGTGGTATCGATGCGTCGGTCGTCGTCTCCATACGGGGAAGCGTATCGGCTGTGCGAGGTCGGGGCTGAACCGCAGGCCGACTCGTCTCGCACGAGGCATCTGAGCTCCCGGCCTACGGCACATGCAGTCCGTCGCCGATCATGGGTCGACGACCCTAGTGGCCTCGGTCCCTCGGGATACGATGCTTCGGGGACTTGCTCCCCGCCTTGACTCTGGTACATTCGCGCTACCTCGCCGATGGTAGAAAGCCCGACGGTGAGGCTTTTTCATGTTCGCAGCAGGGAGGACGGCCTACGGGAGATGAGTGGCGTGGCCGTCGGATCGGCTGTCACGGGATGGGGGGGTTGCCCGATGCGGATGATGGCTCGATTCCTTCTCCTCGCGCCTCTTCCGCGACCACTCCGGCCTCCCTCCGACCTGTTGCTCACCCTCGTTCGCTCCCCCCGTGCCGTGTTCGGAAGCATCACCCGCCGTCCTCGTGCCTTCGTGAGCCGATGCCTGTGTGCCCTTCGACGTCTCTTCGGCCCTCGTGCCACCGATCCCGAGATCCACGCCCTCGCTCGGGCATCGTCGGCCACCACCTCGGCCGCCGGGCGTGGGGGGTACGAATCGGCCGCGCATGAAGCTCGCAGGCGCCGCGGGCCTCGGCGCGTCATCGTGCGCCTGCTCCCGGCCGCCCCCACGTTCGCTCCTCAGACCACGTAGTCGCGAACTCACCGAGGAGACGCCTGGCGCGCTCCTCAAGCCGCCCCAGCCCGCGTGCCGATGGCTCTCGCACGGGCTCGGCCGGTTTCTCGCGACCGTGACCCTGCACGTCCGGAGGAGGTCCCTATGGATCGCACGATCGATCGACGTTCATTCTTGAAGCGGTCTGCCGCCGCGGGAACCGCGGCGGTGGGCCTGTCCGTGTACGGGCTCGGCGACCTCGAGGCTCTCGCCGGCAACGCAGGCTGCCGTTGGGGAGCGCTGATCCAGTCGAGCGACCCCATCGCGGACGTTCGGAAGATGGAGCGACGGATGGGGCGCAAGTTCGCCACGACGCACCACCGTCTTCCCTGGACGAACGATCTCGACAACAAATTCACCCGGTGGAGCGTTCAGACGAACCACAAGCCGATCGTCTCGTGGTTCGCTCGCACCAAGGCGGGCCCCGTGAGTTGGAGGGCCATCGCCGACGGGCGACACGATGGATGGATCACGAGCCAGGCTCGCAGCCTGCGGAGCCTCGGTGGCCAGGGCTACATGTGTTTCCACAAGGAGCCCGAGGATGAGGGCAACCCGAACGACTACAAGGCCGCCTACACGCGGGTGAGGAAGATCTTCAAGAACACCGGCGTGTCGGGATACAAGTGGGTCGTCGTGCTCACGGCCGCCACGTTCCTCAAGGGCGAGGCGGGTCGGTGGTTGCCGAATCAATACGAGGGGATCGGGGTCGACGGGTATAACCGGCACCGGTGCTTCGGCGTCGATTGGCGCTCGTTCAAGAAGATCTTCGCGCCGTCGCGGCAGTTCGCGCGCACACGCGGGGAGAAGCTCTACGTGATCGAGGCCGGCTGCGTCGAGAGGAACCCGGGGGAGAAGGCCAGGTGGCTGCGCGAAGCTCGTTCCACGGTGAAGTCGTGGCCTGAGATCAAGGTGTTCTCCTACAACCACGAGAACACCGACTGCAACTATCTGCTCACGTCGTCGAGGTCGGCCTTCGACGCGTTCAAGGCGATGGGTCGCGACACGTACTTCAAGCTGCGGTAGGCGAACACGTCGGCCGGCTCCGGGACGTGCTCGACGCGTCGGGTAACCTCTGGCCTCGATGCAACGACCCCCCATCCTCGTGACCGGTTCCCATCGATCGGGCACTGGATGGGTGAGCGAGATGCTCGCGGCGACCCCGTCGCCCACGCTGCGCACGATCTGGGAACCTTTCAACCTCCAGGCGCGACGAGGCATCCGCCAGGCGCCGTTCCGGTACTGGTTCACCTACGTGAACGAGGAGAACGCGCCGAGCTTCCGGGAGCCGCTCGCACGCATGCTGGCCTGGAACTACTCCTCCGCCGCCGAGCTGCCCACGCTCCGTTCGCCCAAAGACGCCGGTCGCATGAGCCGCGACCTCTGGGTGACGAGGTCGAACCGGCGCGCCGGGGCCGTGCCGATCAGCAAGGACCCGATCGCGATCTTCTCCGCCGAATGGATGAGCGACACCTTCGGCATGGACACCGTGGTGCTGATCCGGCATCCCGCGGCATTCGCCCACAGCATCGTGAAGCAAGGGTGGTGGCATCCGTTCGAGCACTTCACGGCGCAACCCTCGATGATGCGCGATCTGTTCGCCGCACGTGCCGACGAGATCGAGCGTTTCGCGCGCACGCCGCAACCCTTGCTCGACCAGGCGATCTTGCTGTGGACCCTGATCCACGAGCACATCGCGGTCATGCGGGCCCGCAGGTCCACCTGGCGCTTCATCCGACACGAGGACCTGTCCCGCGATCCGGTCGCCGGATTCGGTGAACTCTATGCCTGGCTGGGACTCACGTGGAGCGATGAGGTCGAGCGCGCGATCGTGCAGAGCTCGAGCCCGGGCAACCCCAGCGTCACCGAGAAGGCATCGAACCGGCGCCGAGACAGCAGAGCTGCGATCACCGCGTGGAAGGGTCGTCTCACGTCCGAGGAGCAGGCGGCGATCAAGGCGCGCACCGACCCTGTGTGGCGCGAGTTCTACTCCGACGAGGACTGGTGAGCTGGAGCTGGACCGGCGCTTCCGTGGAGACGGCGATGCCGGCCCTCAGTCCGACCCCTGGTCGGTCGACGGTTCGTCGGGCCACACCTCGAGACCGTGCACGGCGTTCCGCACGTCCATCGTGATGTTCACCGAGCGGACCATCTGCTCGGCGTCGATGTCGTAGACGGCCACGGTCGCCGGTGACGAACCACCCACGATCAGATGGTCGTCGAGGACCGTGAGGCCGCGGCCGAACGTCGGGCGCGCGAGGTCGCTCGGCAGGTCCGCGTGCTCGAGCGCATCGAGCCGATACGTCGGGAGCGAAACCGACCGCAGCACCTTGCCATCGCGCGACGCGTAGGCGATGCGATCGGTCTTCGTGTGGTTGAAGAGCACGCCGTCGCGGAACGGACGGGTGTTGTGTGTGCCGAACGGTGTGCGCGCGAAGCTCTGGAGACGAGTGCCGTCGATGCGCCACAGCGCGGCGAGCCGAGTGCCACACGCGTAGATCTCACCGTCGCGTACGACGACGTTGTTCACGTGGCTCGTATCGGCAGGACGCGGACCCACCGAACCGGAGGGGTCGTAGCGCCGGAACGAAGGCTTGATGCGCAACTTTAGGGTGCGGCGCAGCTTCCACACGTCTGAGTACCGTAGGCACCACGCGCGCGTGAACGTCTGCGCGGCGAGGTCCATCTCGAGCACCGAGTCGAACCCCGTCGAGGCCATGTAGAGGCGACCGTTCGAGACGGTGATCTCGTGGCAGTGCTTCAGGTAGGGGTTGCGGATCGACCCTCGAAGCTCGAAGTCGCGGTCGTAGACGAAGATCTCGTCGCTCGCCGCCAGGTAGGTCAGCCCGTCGTGGAAGGCGATGCCCCGCAGCCCTCGGTCGCCTCCGCGCCCTTCCCAGTCGATGTTCGCGTCGGCCCAGTCGAGCACCTGCGTCGTGTCGCCCCGCTCGAGGTCGACGAGGTAGACACCGCCGTGGCTCTCGCCCTGGTGGACCGACCGCACGACCGAGCTGCAGACGATGGTCGGCAACCGGATCGCCCCCGCGGGTGACGGCGATTCGCGTTGGATGGCCTCGGTCATCGTGCGGCGTGCCTCTCGTCGCCGGCGTCGGCCGTCAGCCACGCCGGCAGGTTCTCGTACCCGAGTCCTCGGAGCCGCGACGCGAGCGCTCGGTTGCCCGGAGCGAACAGCTCGTCGAGGCGCCGGCGGGTCTCGGGCGCCATGCGGTCGGGCTCGGCCCGGCGGTTGATCGCGTAGTAGGCCTTCCTGAGTGGCCCCTTCAGCTTGCGCCTGTTCCCGAGCAGGTGCTCTCGGTTGGCGAGCAGGGCCAGTCGCTGCAGCGAGGTGCTGCGCACCGGCACCGTCTTGTTCTCCACGCTGTAGTCGATCGTGTCGGCGACCTCGGGGTCGACGCCGAGCCAGTCGCTGAGGTCGCGGACCGTAGCGGCGGACTCCGCGGCCATGCGCTCGAAGAGCACGATGCGGAACCGCTCTCCGAACGCCTCGAGCCAGGGATCGAGGTACTCGTCGTAGAAGCCCCCCTCGATCGTGCGGAAGAGGCGGTTCTCGGGCGTGAAGGGCTCGTGGCGCTCCCGCACCGCGATGCACTCCTCGACGTAGGCCTCGAAGGTCATGTCGTGGGGCAGGTCGGCGAAGCGGGTGCGCATGAATCGGAACGTTGACCAGAGCCGGTCGATCGGGTCCCGGAGGAGCACGATCACCCTGACGTCGGGCAGCGTCTCGCTCATGGCCGCGGCGACCGTGCCGCCACCGTGGAAGTACTGAGGGCTCGCCTCGAGGCGATGGCGCTGACGCCCGCACCCGGAGAAGTGCCCGGCGTACTCGGCGATCGGCGGCAACACGCCGTCGCCCTCGGAGAGGGCGGTGAAGTACCTGATCTCCTTCACGTCGCTCGCGCAGATGTCCGGGTGTTGGGAGAGGTACCAGAACAACGACGTCGTCCCGGCCTTGCCGACCCCTGCGATGACGGCGGTGGGCAGGGGAAGGGTCATGTCGTGGTCGGTCTATCGGTCACGAGGAAGCATCTCCATCCGCTCGGATGCCGGGAGCTCCGAGGATACCGGTGCCGCTCGGCAGCGGCTTCGGCCGAAAGGCGACCCGGATCACCGTCGAACGGCAGGAACTCCTCGACCTTCGGCCCGAGGTGCCGGTGCTAGCATCCGGTCGGTGCGGTTCCCCAGTCCCCGCACGGAGCGTCATGTCCACCACCGAACGCCCAACCGTGATCTTCCTGCATGTGGGCAAGACCGCGGGTGCCACGATGCGCCGGGCGCTGCGCCGCCAGTTCGGGAGGAACGAGGTCGTCGAGGTCAAGGCGCCCACCGTGCAGCCCGGGCGGCTCCGGCGCGATGGGGCCGTCGCGTGGTTCGCCTCTTTGCCCGAGGCTGAGCGGGCTCGGGCCCGTCTGATCATGGGACACATGACGTACGGGCTGCACGAGGCCGTGCCGCGCCCGAGCGAATACGTCACGCTGCTGCGGGAGCCCGTGGCGCTCGTGCGCTCTCAGTACGGCCACGTTCGCCGCCACGAGGGCCACCTGCTGCACCGGGAGGCTCAGGACCATGCCGATCTCGTCTCCTACATCGAGAGCGGCCTGTCCCTCGAGATGGACAACTCCCAGACCCGCGCGTTCGCCGGCGACACCACCACGCCGTTCGGAGCGTGCACCCGGGCCATGCTCGACCGGGCCAAGGCGAATCTCGAAGGGTTCACCGTCGCCGGCCTCACGGAACGGTTCGACGAGTCGATCGTGGCGATGATCCGTGCCTTCGATTGGAAACGGGTCCGATACGTCGTCACGAACGTCGATCCCACCCGGTCGGCCCGGGCCCCGTTGACCGACGCAGAGCTCTCGACGGTGCGTGAGCACAACGCGCTCGACCTGGAGCTCTACGCGTGGGCGTCTGAGCGGTTCCAGCGCCTGGTGGTTGATGTGCCCGGGTTCGCCGACGACGTCGAGTCGTTCCGCGAGAGGAATCGTCGCTATCGGCCGATCGGCCGGCTCGCCACGATGCCGAGGAAGGCCTCGGCCGCGCTGCTTCGGTCCCGCTAGATCGCTCGATCCCACTCGCTCCGTTCAAGTTCCGGCACCTCCGGAGCCGATGCTCCGCCCCAGGGGGAACACGAGTGGGGAGGGGAGCCGCGATGCGACTACGTCTCGCGTTGGCTGTTGTCGTTGCCTCGATCGCAGGTGTGATGTCGGTGCCGGCGTCGGCGGCGGGCCTGGCGGAGCAACCTCCCGACGGACCCAGTTCCGGTCCTGCCGTGTCGGCCGACGGTCGCTGGATCGCGTTCGTCTCCGAGGCATCGAACCTGTTGGGAGGCGAGACGGCCGCCGATCCCAACGGTGTCGCCGACGTGTTCCTGGTCGACACGCTCGCGGCGACGATCAGGCTGGTATCGAGTGCCGGCGCCCCGGCCGACGGCCCGTCGAGCGGGGTCGACATCTCCGGCGACGGTCGCTTCGTCGTGTTCGAGACGACGGCCACGAACCTGCTTCCTTCCGATGCCAACGGCCCCACCAGCGACATCGTGCTGTTCGACGCGGCGTCGGGCAGCCTGAGCCTCGTGTCGCGGCGGGGGGTCACCGGCGTTCAGGGCGATGGCGACAGCTTCGCGCCGACCATCTCGGCCGACGGAACGAGGATCGCCTTCGGATCGGAAGCCTCCAACCTCGTGGGCAACGACACCAACGGGAAGACAGACATCTTCGTGCGCGACCTGGTCGATGGGAAGACGACCCGGGCCTCGACCAACTCCTCCGATCGGCAGGGGAACAACGCAAGCTTCGATGCGGTGATCGCTCCCACGGGCAACCATGTGGCCTGGTCGTCGATCGCGTCGAACCTCGTCTCCGGAGACACGAACGGCGTTCGCGACGTGTTCATGAAGAACCTGACGTCGGGCAAGACGATCCGTGTCTCGGTCACCAACGGTGAGCGGCAGGCCAAGGGAGCCTCGGGCATCGAGGACATCTCCGCCGACGGTCGCTCCGTCGTGTTCAACTCCTTCGCCGCCAACCTCGTGAAGAACGATGGCAACAACAAGGGAGATGTCTTCGTCCGTGACCGCATCGAAGGCACGACGGTGCGGGCCTCCCGGCGGGGCGCCATCGAGGGCAACGGCGACAGCTTCGGAGCCACGATCAGCGATGACGGGGCCTTCGTGGTGTTCCAGACGCGAGCGACCAATCTCGAGACGTCGATCGACGGCAACGGCAGCGTGATCGACCTGTTCGAGTATCGGGTCGAGACGAAGACTCTTGCGCGAGTCAGCGTCGACGTCGACGGAGGGTGGACCGACGGTGTTTCTTACGGAGCGGCGTTCGCCGGTGACGGGTCAGCGATCGCGTTCGCGTCGGCGGCCACGGACCTGGTCGCCGATGACGTCGACGGACTCGATGATGTGTTCGTGCATACATGGACCGATCGAGAGCGTGTCGGGCGTGTGACCGCGAGGTGGAGCCGCGTCCTTCCCGTCGCGTGAGCGCGTCGGCGGCGTCGCTCAGGCGCCGAACGCCTCGTCGAGCTGATCGGCCATGGCCGCCGGGTCGGTGACGGGAAGGCGGCACGCGAAACCCTCGCACACGTAGGCGGTGGCGGCCCCGCCGGCGGCATCGCGCCCGCGCAGGAGGGGCACGGCACGCGTGGCCCTCTCGTCGTCGGGCCGAGCGACGGCCAGCACCAGGTTCGGCCGGAAGCGGCGCACCGTCGCCTCGGCCACGAGAGCCAGGGTGTCGTCGTCGGCTGGGTCACCCACGATCGCGACCTCTCGATGTGGACCCAGCCAACGATCGAGGGCGCAGAGGGCGTGACCGAAGGCTCCGGGAGCACGCTCGAGCGCCTCGCCGACCAGGCGGAGCGCCGACTCGGCATCGGCCTCGAGCTCGGCGTTGCCGGTGATGGCGGCGAGGCGCAACAGCACGTCGGCCGCCACCGAGTTCCCACTGGGCGTGGCGTTGTCGTAGAGCTCCTTCGGCCGCACTAGCAGCGCTTCCGTGCTCGATCCGGTCTGGAAGAAACCTCCGGCCTCGCGGTCGAGGAACGACTGGCGCAGCTCGTCGACCAGCTCCAGCGCACGTTCGAACCAGGCGACCTCGAACGTCGTCTCGTAGAGCGTGAGGCACGCGGACGCCATCAGCGCGTGGTCGTCGGCGAAGCCCGGCCGTCCGGCCACGCCGTTGCGCCAGGATCGGAGAAGTCGCCCCGTGTCATCGCGCAGGTGCGCCAGCACGAAGGAGGCGGCCCGCACCGCCGCGTCCGTATACGCCGTTTCCCCCAGGGCACGGCCGGCTTCGGCGAACGCCGCGATCGCCATGCCGTTCCATGCGGCGAGCACCTTGTCGTCGGTCGCCGGGCGCACCCTCGACGCTCGCGCCTCGAGCAACACCGTCCGCGCGTCCGCGACCTCGGCGGCGAGCTCGTCCGCGCCCAGCCCGAGGGTGGAGGCCAGCTCGTCGATCGGCCGGGGCCGCCACAGCACGTTCGTCGGCCCGTGCTCTCCGGACCAGTTGCCTTCGGGCGTGGCCCCGAAGGCCCGAGCGACGGATTCCCCGACGAGGCCGACCAGCTCGGCCCACGACCACGTGAAGAACTTGCCCTCGACGCCGTCGGAGTCGGCGTCTTGCGACGAGAAGAAGCCGCCTTCGGCATGCTGCATCTCTCGGAGCAGGTATTCCGCGGTTTCGACGGCGACCGTGCGGTATCGCTCATCACCGGTCACCTGCCAGGACCTCGTGTACAGCTGCAGCAGTTGCGCGTTGTCGTAGAGCATCTTCTCGAAGTGGGGCACGTGCCATCGCTCGTCGGTCGAGTAGCGGGCGAATCCGCCGCCGAGGTGGTCGTAGATGCCGCCGTCGGCCATGTGGTCGAGCGTGATGGTGACGATCTCGAGTGCTCCGAGCGAGCCTCGAACGGCGCGTCGCAACAGGAACTCGAGGGTCATCGCCTGCGGGAACTTGGGCGCGCCGCCGAACCCGCCCCAGCGCCCGTCGAACGTCTGACGCAGGGTGGCGACGGCCGCATCGGCGATCGCCTCGTCGAGGGCACGCCCGCCCGTGGGCAACGTCGCCGCGCGTGCGATCGCCTGCGCGACGCGCGTTCCCTGGTCGACGACCTCCTCGCGCCGTTCCCGCCAAGCCTCTGCGATGCCTCGCAGGAGGTCTCTGAACGCAGGAAGGCCGTGGCGTGGCTCGGGGGGGAAGTACGTGCCGGCATGGAAGGGTTCTCCCGCGGGGGTGAGGAACGCCGAGAGGGGCCACCCTCCCTGACCCGTCATCGCTTGGGCGGCATTCATGTAGATGCCGTCGAGATCCGGTCGCTCCTCGCGGTCGACCTTGATCGAGACGAAGTGCTCGTTCATGAGCGCCGCGGTGGCCTCGTCTTCGAACGACTCGCGCTCCATCACGTGGCACCAGTGGCACGCTGCATACCCGATCGACAGGAAGATCGGTTTGTCCTCGTCAGCCGCCTTCTGCAAGGCCTCCTCACCCCACGGGAACCAATCCACTGGGTTGCGTGCGTGCTGGAGGAGGTAGGGGCTGGCCTCGCCGGCCAGCCGGTTCGGCGTCCGAAGCTCTCGACCGGTCGTCACCGAACCAGTGTGTCACCCGGGGGCTCCGGCGGGCGTGCCGACGACCGCGCGAGGTTCAGGGGTTCCCCGCCTCGTGCCGATGGAAGGGTATGCCCAACCGCATCCGCGTCCTCGTGGTGGATCTCGATCCACGGCTGGCGCGCAGCCTGGCCGGCGCTCTCCCGCGACGTGGCCCCGTGTCGGTGAGCGGTCCGGTCGCCGACCAGGCCGTCGCGATCGATGCCCTGACCGAGGGGAGCGCGGATCTCGTGGTGGTGGGCCTCGACCGCGCCGACGGGCGCGGCAACGAGGTGGTCGCAGCGATCACCGAGGCGGTCGGTCTCGGCCGGGTCCTCGCCGCGAGCGAGCAGGGTGGCCCCGATGTCGCCGCCAACGCATTGTCCGCCGGCGCGAGCGGCGTGTTGCCTTCAACACGTGATGCCTCGCTGGTACACGCCTTCCGCCGGGCGCTGGACGGCGAACTGGTGCTGCCGGTCGAGGAGCTTTCCGTGCTGGTCGACCGCATCACTTCGCCGAGCAGGGGCGACGCCGCCGGCCTCAACGCGCTGGGTTCCCTCACGCCGCGAGAACGGGAGATCCTGCAGACGCTCGCAGCCGGCGCCTCGACGGCAGACGTCGCCGAGGCCTTCGGCATCAGTCCGCTCACCGTGCAGAGCCACGTGAAGAACATCCTGGCCAAGCTCGGGGTGCACTCGAAGGTCGAAGCCGTTCGCATCGCCTGGCGTCATGGGCTGGCGACCACCTCACGATCGTCCGCGAGCACCGGTTAGCCTTCCGCGTCATGGACAGCGAGACCGTCTCGGTCGTCATCGCGGCCGGACACGGTGTGGTCGCGGAGGTCGTCCGCCGCGCGTGTCAGGCCGAACCGCGGCTCCACGTGGTGGCCGAGGTACGGGATCCGACGGCGTTGATCGACGCGTGCCGGACGCTCAAGCCCGACGTCATCGTGTTGGACGATCGGCTCGACGATGCCGAGCGCGAGCTCGCCACGCTGCGCGCGCTGCGCGAGGAGGGTGTGGCGGCCGCGGCGGTGGTGCTGACAGATCGCACCGACGGCGCCTCGGTGCTACGGGCCCTGCGGCTGGGCGTGCGGGGGTACGTCCGCAAGTCCGACGGGCTGACCGGGGTGGGCGCCGCGGTCCGCGTGGTCGCCGACGGGGGGCGGGCGATCGCGCCCGACTTCGAGCAGGCGGCCGTCATGGCGCTCGGGCGATTCGCGCAACAGGCCCGAGAGGGCTCCGAGGTGCAGGCCGCCCTCACGCCACGTGAGCACGAGATCCTCGTGTTGGTCAGCCAAGGCCTCACGATGGCGCAGGTCGGCCGCCGCCTCGGCATCTCACCTCGCACGGTCGAGACACACGTGGCGAAGCTGTACCGCAAGCTCGGCGTGCGCACGCGCGTGCAAGCGGTCTCCCGAGCGTCGCAGCTCGGCCTCATCGAACCGTGAACCCTCCCACGGTGGGACGGCCCTCGGGGCCGCATGAAGGCGTGCACCCTCATCCCGCGGCCATCCCGTGCCGATAGGAGACACGTGCCCTCCCACCCGGCGGGTGCGAGAGCCCATCGAGGCACACCCGACGGCAACGGAGGAAGCGTGGATCGCCGACAGACGGCACGACCTGGCGCACGGCGCCGGCTCGGGGTGATCGTCGTCGACCCCCTCCCGGTCGTGCGTGCCGGCATGACGATGCTGATCGACGACCGCCCCGACATGGAGGTGCTCGCCGAGACCGGCACGGCAGAGGAAGGCCTGGAGATCGTGAGCCGGGTGCGACGATCGCGGGTGGTCGTGCTCGTCGGCCTCGGACTCGCAGGGGAGCGAGACTCCTTCTGGCTGATCCGCACGCTGAGGGAGCGCTTCCCGACGCATGCGATCCTCGGGTGCGGCGCGAACGCCGATGCCACCACGATCTCCCGAGCGCTCTTCATGGGCGCTGACGGATTCGTCGACAAGAACATCGACCCGGTGGAGTTCCTGCAGTCGCTCCGCCGGGCAGCGGATCGCGAGATGGTGTTGGCGGGGCCCGCGCCGGGGTCGGTCGGACAGATCGCCGAGGGCATCGAGCGTCGGC
>JAOUEA010000329.1 GCA_029858935.1 Actinomycetota bacterium | reverse complement strand
GCCACTCGTCGTTGACAACGGTTCGACCGACGGGTCCGGGGAGATCGCCCGATCGCTCGGGGCTCGGGTCGTGATCGAGCCGACGCCCGGTTTCGGGGCGGCCTGTTACAGCGGGTTGCGAGCCGCGCGTGGGGACCTCGTCTGCTTCATGGATTGCGATGCGTCGCTCGACCCTCGAGACCTGTGGCGTGTGGTCGATCCGGTGATCGAAGGGCGGGTCGACCTGATGCTGGGTCGCCGGGTCGCGGAGGCGGGAGCTTGGCCTGTCCACGCTCGGTGGGGGAACCGCCTCATCTCGCTCGGCATCGGGCGACGGGTGGGCGTCGCCTTGCACGACGTCGGCCCCATGCGGGCGATGCGGCGTGAGGCAGTCCTCGCCCTCGGACTGCGCGACCGACGCTTCGGGTGGCCGTTCGAGATGGTGCTCGCCGCCGGCGCCGCCGGGTGGCGGATCGCCGAGACACCGGTGCCCTACCTCGCTCGGACCGGCACCAGCAAGGTCACCGGCACCGTGGTGGGGACCGCACGGGCGGTGCGTGATCTCGCGCGGGTGATGCGGTGCACCTGATCGTCATCGCGAAGACTCCGTCTCCCGGTCGCGTGAAGACGCGCCTGTGCCCCCCGTGCACTCCACGCGAAGCGGCCGCGATCGCGCAGGCGGCCCTCACCGACACGCTGGAGGCGACGGTCGGGGTCTGCGACGTCGAGCCCGTCTTGGTGCTCGACGGTGAGCCGGGGCCGTGGGTGCCTCGAGGCATGCGCGTGATCGCGCAGCATGGTGCCGGCCTCGACGAGCGGCTAGCGGCAGCGTTCGATGACGTCGGCGGCCCCGCGTTGCTGATCGGCATGGACACGCCGCAGGTGTCCCGCGCGCTGCTCGCCGCCGCATGCGGGCGCCTCATCGTCGGCGATCACGGCGCCGTGCTGGGACCGGCGACCGACGGAGGATGGTGGGCCATCGGACTGCGGCGGCCCGATCCGTCGGTCTTCCTCGGCGTGCCGATGAGCACCCCGCGCACCCTGCGTGCCCAGCGCCGGCGACTGCGCGAGCGGCGGCTGCGTGTTGCCGAGTTGGTGGAGCTCCGCGATGTCGACCTTGCGAGGGATGCGATCGAGGTGGCACGATCGGTGCCGTGCTCCCGCTTCGCGGCCGCCGTCGCCGCGAGCGCGATCGGGCGAGCCGGGCTCGAGCGGGTGGCGAGATGAGCGCGACGGCGTGGAGCGTGGCGCACGGGTCCTCGGCGGCTCCGCCCCACCAGGGAACCTTGCTGCGTTCGCGATGTGGCGCCGTGATCGAACTGCCCAGTGCGCGATGGTGGGTCGGTCCCGCCGTCGAGGAGGAACCTGTGCTCGCTCTCGCGACGGCGCCCGTGCTCGACATCGGGTGCGGACCCGGCCGGCATACGATCGCACTCGCGCGACGAGGCGTGCCTTCGCTCGGGGTCGACTCCTCGCCCGCAGCCGTCGCGGCGGCCCGCGCACGAGGGGCAGCCGTCGTGCACCGGTCGGTGTTCGACCGTCTGCCCGCCGAGGGCAGCTGGGGCAGCGCCCTGCTCCTCGACGGCAACGTCGGAATCGGTGGCGACCCCCTGAGGCTGCTCGAACGCGCCCGGGATCTGCTGCGCTCCGGGGGCCGCACCCTGGTCGAGGTGGACGCCCCGGGTCAGCCGACGGAGCGCCTCAGCGTCCGTGCGGAGGTGCCGGGAACCTCGACGGAGTGGTTCCCGTGGGCGCGCGTCGGTGTCGACGGCTTGCCTCGACTGGCCGGTGATGCCGGCCTCAGCGTCGTGGCGACCTGGTGCGACGGCGGCCGCTGGTTCGCTCGCTTGGACGCGCTATGACGGCCGGCCGGCACCGGCTCGAGCGACTCGCTCCGCCACGCATCGGTCCGTTCCGTGAAGGCGTGTTCCGAAGTCCGTTGCACTCGGTTCGTGTGGCGTCGATCCTGGGCATCTCGCTCGGCGTGACCTTCACGATCTGCTTCGTCACCGGGTTCATGTCCCACCTCATCCAACATCCGCCCGGCTGGTTCGCGTGGCCGGCGCGGCCGGGGTGGCTCTACCGGGTCTCCCAGGGCGTGCACGTCACCGCGGGCATCGCGTCGATCCCGCTGCTGCTCGCGAAGCTCTGGACGGTGTATCCGCGGTTCTGGACCTGGCCCCCGCTGCGGAGCATCGCGCAGACCCTGGAACGCCTCGCCCTGCTTCCGCTGGTGGGTGGCTCGCTGTTCCTGCTGTTCA
>JAOUEA010000091.1 GCA_029858935.1 Actinomycetota bacterium | reverse complement strand
ATCGTGAATAGGCCTCTTCGGTTCCCGGACTTGCGCTCTGCCGAAGGAGCCGCGAGTACCAGCGGATGATGCGATCGTCGTTCGCCACCGATGGAGCCAGCTCCCGGAGCCACCGGCGTGCATATCCGTCCGTCCCCCAGAAGCTCTCGCGCTCGGAGGCCCACACATCCATGGCCGACGCCTCGTACCCCCACGGATAGTCGGGCGCTTTCAGCACCTTCGCCCGCGTCGCGTACAAGATCAGCGCGCGGGTGCTGTCGGGGTTCGCGGCCGCGAAAACGGATGCGAGCGCCGCACCATCGTCGCCGTGACCGAAGAGGACCGCCTGCTCCGAGCCCGCCGCCTCCATCACGGCGCGGACGTCATCGATCCGCACCTCGAGCGTGAAGAGATCGAGATCGACGGTCCGGTCTGAGAGGCCGCTCCCGCGCTTGTCGAAGAGCAGCAGCCGCGAGAACGCGGAGAGCCGCTCGAGGAATCGGGCGCAGAGGGGGTTCTCCCATTGCAGCTCGACGTTCCAGATCCAGTCGCAGATGAAGACGAGATCGACCGGTCCGTCGCCGACGACCTGATAGGCGATGTGGACGTCCCCGCTCTTCGCGAACCGGATCTCAGGGATGTCCATGTCAGGTCACCACCCGGTAGAGCCGCCCCGGTCGGGGACGCCCTTCAGCGCGTGCTCGCCTACGCCTTCGAACGAAAGACCACTGCCTGCGACGAGGCCCTTCACACGGTCTGCGACACGAGGACCTCGTTGGGTTCTTCACGTCGTCAGTCTCGTTCGCGCTGGACGCCAGGTGCAAGTTGTTGCCCAGACTGTTGCCCAGTCGTCGAGCCCGCTAGAGGTCACATCTCCTTCATGCTTTGGAGCGCAAGATGTCTTCCAGACGCTTCGCCATCTGGGGACTGGCCCCGAGATCCTCGTGCTTGAAGTAGCAGAAGATGTCGGCGCCGCCGTCGAGCGCAGGCTGGATGCGCTTCGCCCATTCGCGGAGTTCGTCGTCGCCGTAGTCGGTCTTGCGCAGGCGCAGGTACCCCACGGGTTCCCACGAAAGCTCTTCGGGCTTCGGGTCGCGTTCGTCCGTCTCTGCCACGCACCATGCGATGCCCTGGTCGCGCAACAGGTCCTTGGCCTCGTTCCACGAGGCGTGGCGGAACTCCATCGCGAACGCGGGCGGCCCCGGCGGCAGGTAGCCCACGAACCGCTCGATCAGCTCGCGATCGTAGTGGAGGTTGGGCGGACACTGGAACAGCACGCACCCGAGGCGATCTCCGAGCAACCTCGCTCGATCGAGGAAGTCCCGCACGTCGTCGTCGGTGTCGCGCAGCCGTTTGAAGTGCGTGATGCGCTGGTTCGCTTTGAGCGTGAAGACGAATCCCTCGGCCGCCTGCTCGCGCCACGTCGTCAGCGACTTCTCGGTCGGGAACCGCCGGAAGGTGTAGTTGATCTCGACCGACGACAACTGCGTCGAGTAGTAGTGCAGCATCTCCCGGTTCTTCAGCCCCTCGGGGTAGAAGACGCCGTGCTTCCAGCCGTCGAACGACCACCCGCTCGTGCCGAGGTGCAACGTGCCGGTCGTCGCCATGGCATGCATGATGGCATGCGTGCCGACACCCGAGGAGCGCTTCACGTTCGATGTGCCCGACAAGGGCTCGGTGAGCGCGGCATACGTCCGACCGGCGAAATCGATCGCCTCCCTGGCGCTGTTCCACGGCGCGGGCGCCGGCATGGACCACCCGTTCATGGCGGGGTTCGCTCGTGCGATCGCCGAGGAGGGCGTGGCGAGCCTGCGGTGCAACTTCCCCTACATCGAAGCCGGGAGGCGTTCGCCCGATCGTCAGCCGGTCGCCGTCGACACCGTACGGGCCGCCTTCGAGGTCGCCACGACGCGTGCGGCTCACGGAGAGCCCGTGTGGGTCGGGGGCAAGTCCTTCGGCGGACGGATGGCGAGCGTGGCCGTCGCCGAGGGACTGCCGGCAGCGGGTCTCGTGTTCCTCGGCTATCCCTTGCACCCGCCGGGCAAGCCGGAGCGCGTGCGTGACGAGCACCTGTACGGCATCGAGGTGCCGATGTTGTTCCTGCAGGGCACCAAGGATCCCTTCGCGAGCAAGGCGGTGCTCGACCCCGTGCTCGCGAGACTGCCCGGGGCGACGCTGCATGCGGTCCAAGGGGGCGGGCACTCGCTCGGGCGCTCGCGCGGGGACGACGCGCGCGAGGTCGCGGCCTCGTTCGCCCCCCTGGTGGCGGCCTTCATCGGCGGGGAGGAGGTCTGATGCCGCGCAGGAACCGACGCAACCCTGAGTACTTCCACGCACCGGAACCGGTCGATCCTTCGCGCACGACACCCGACGCTCCCGCATGGGCGTCGGCTGCCGGCTTCGAGGTGCGCACGGTCGGCGGGCAGAAGCCCTACCGCTGCCCCGGATGCGATCACGAAGTGCGGGCGAGCCTGGTCCACCTCGTCGTGGTGCCGGTCGGCGACGCCGATGCTCGCCGCCATTGGCACACCGAGTGCTGGCGCAAGGAGCTCCGCAGGCTCGGCCTGTATCATCCGCCGCACTCCGCGATGTAGTCGTCGTCGAGGGCTACGATGACCATGTGGAACCCGACACCTCCACCGAACGAGCCGAGGTCTGCATCGCGGTGAGCGAGTCCAAGCGGTTGCCGTGCGACATGTGTGGCCACCCCATGGAGCCCGAGCATGCACACTACCGTTGCCCCTCCTGCCACTACATCCTTCCCTGCTGCGGCTGGTGACGATGCCCGACGAGGCGCGAGCTCGCATGTGGCAGACGGGGGGTCGCTACGTCGCGCAGGTGCTCGACGTGCCCGCCTACATCGAGGTCACCGGCCTCAGCAGGCACGAGTGTCTCGCCGAGCTCAGGAAGGCGACCGGAGACGACGTGAGTCTTTTGGTCGAGGTCGTGCCCGACGTGGTCGGGGTGGCCGAGGCCGCCGAGATCATGGGGTGGGACAAACGCCGGGTGGTCACCTACATCGACAGGGGGTCGTTCCCCGAACCGATCACGGCGCTTGCCTCTGGGCGCATCTGGCTCCGCGAGGACGTGGAGGCATACGCCCATGATTGGCGAGCTCGCCGCGCGGCGAAGGCCGGCAGCGCCCAGGTGGCGCCGCTGTGAGCGATCGGCGCCTGTACCTGATCAGACATGCCCGGCCCGACTACACCTCGAGCCTGCATTCCCAGACGCCGCTGGGGCTGCAGTACGACCCCCCGTTGGGCGAGGTCGGGCGAGAACAGGCCGCCCGCCTCGCCGATCGCCTGGAACTGCTCGACCGCCCGGCCGCCGTGTATTCCTCGACGCTGGCCAGGGCTCGAGAGACCGCGCACGTCTACGCCGATCGCATCGACATGCCCGTCATCGAGCGTGACGACCTCTGTGAGTGGTTCGCCGGGGAGTGGGAGGCCAAAGACTTCGAGCAGATCTTCCAGGAGCATCCCGACGCGATCGATCTGTTCCGCAACCAGAATCCCGCGTGGCATCTGGCGCCCGGCAGCGAGCGGGCCGACGCCTTCCAGCAGCGTTGCGTCGAGGCGGTCGAGTCGATCATCGACGCCCACCCCGAGGGCGACGTCGTCGTGGTCGCACATGGAGGGGTGATCAACGGCTACTTCAGCCACATCCTGGGCATCCGTGATCAAGACATGTTCTTCCTGCCCGAGAACACGAGTCTCAACACGGTCGTGATCCGCGGCGACGAGCGGCGTGCCTGGTTCCTCTCCGACGCCTCGCACCTGACCGATCCGGGCTGGTTCGAGCTCCGCGAGTGGGAGCGCGATGTGGCTGAGGGCAGCTGAGGCGCCCTGCGTATACTCGCCCGCACCGGCGCGGAAGCCGAGATCGAGGAGACGACGTGTGTCCGTGAAGTTCCTGTCCACCGAGTGGGCCGATGCCGTGAAGGCTCAGCTCAACGCGAACGATGCGTTCCAGCAGGCGGCTGCGGGCCAGCACGCCACGATCCAGCAGGTCATCACGACCACCGAGGGCGACACCCACTACTGGATCGAGATCGCCGAGGGAACGATCGACATGGGGATGGGTGCCGCCGAAGGCCCCGACGCCACGATCACCCAGAGCTACGAGACGGCCGTGAAGCTCGCCACGAGCGAGCTCTCCGTGGTGACCGCCTTCATGACCGGGAAGGTCAAGGTTGCCGGCAACATGGGGCTGCTGATGGGGCTGCAGGGAGCGCTGTCGCAGCTCCCCTCGGCCATGCAGTCCGTCGACACCGACTACTGAGGCTCCGACCCCGCCGGTGGTGTCGAGACCGCCACCGTGACCTGTGCCTTGGCGAGCACGACGCCATCGGCATCGCGAGCCTCTGCCTCCGCGAACGCGAGCCGTCGCCCCATCCGGACGATCCGGCCGGTCGCAAACAGAACGACGGTGCCCTCCGCGGGAGCGAGGTACTGCACGTCGAGATTCACGCTGACATGTCGGCTGCCGGGCGCGATCGCCGAGCGCACCGCGAGCCCGGCCGCGGTGTCGAGCAGGGTCGCGAGCACGCCCCCATGCACCGTGCCCTGCAGATTCGCGTGATCGGGGCGGGTCTCGAGCCTGAGCTCCACTTCGCCCTTCTCGACCGCCTCGACCGAGATGCCCATCGAGGCATGGAACGGCGACGCGGCAACGCGCTCACGGATCTCGTCGCCGCCACGCTCGTCGAACGCTGCCATCCCATCCTCTCCTCGGCTGCGTAGTCTCCCACGGGCCCCCGTTTGACGGTTCCCGCCAGGCGAGGGGACACTGACGCACCGGCCGTGCTCGCGCGGTCGATCAGATCGGACACGAACGGGAGGGGAAGCATGCCGAAGTGGCTCCGCATGTTCGCCTTGCCGATCGTCGCGCTTTCGCTCGTCGCCGCCGCATGCGGCAGTGACGAGCCGGCCGACGGCGGCACGGCGACCGACGGCGGCACGACCGCCGAATGTAACGCTGACATCACCGTAGGCGTCGCGCTCGACGTCGGCGGGCTCGGAGACAAATCCTTCAACGACGCGGCCGCGGCCGGACTCGACCAGGCGATCGCCGACGGACTCGTCTGTGAGGACAACACCAAGTTCGTCGAGGCCGACAACACCGGCTCGAACCGAGACGAGAACGTGCAGGCGCTCGCCGACGAAGGATTCAACTTGGTCGTGGGTGTCGGTTTCGCGTTCTCGGAAGGGATCGCCGGCATCGCCGCCGACTACCCCGACACGAACTTCGCGATCGTGGACGGGTTCGCGAACGCGGTCGACGACACGCTCACCAATGTCGCCGACCTCACCTTCAAGGAGCAGGAAGGCTCGTTCCTCGTCGGCGTCGCCGCGGCCCAATACTGCCAGTGCGACACGATCGGGTTCCTGGGTGGACAGACCGGCCCGTTGATCGGCAAGTTCGAGGCCGGGTACACGGCCGGCGCCAAAGCGATCAACCCCGACATCAATGTGCTGGTCGAGTACATCGGCGACGACACGACGGCGTTCGTGAACGACGTGAAGGGAGAGGCCCTGTCGACGAAGATGTACGACCAGGGCGCGGAGATCATCTACCACGCTGCTGGGCTCTCGGGTGCCGGTCTGTTCCGGGCTGCGGTCGAGGCCGACAAGCCGGCGATCGGGGTCGACTCCGACCAGTACCTCACGGCCGCTCCGGAAGAGCAGCCGCTGATCCTGACGTCGATGCTCAAGCGCGTTGATACCGCGGTGTACAACGCGATCAAGCAGACGGGCGACGGCAACTTCGTGACCGGGTTCCAGGTCTTCGGCCTTGCTGACGAAGGGGTCGGATACTCGCAGTCGAACACCGAGCTCATGACGGCCGACATCAGCGACGTCGTCGACGGATACGCAGAGCAGATCGTGGCTGGGGACATCGTCGTTCCCGAGGACCCGGCCGAGGCGTAAGCTCCGGCACGTGTCGACCACGATGACCCAGCACGACGAGGCGGGGCGCTCCGGCGCCCCGCCTCTCGTCGTTCTGGACCGCGTCACGAAGAAGTTCCCCGGCGTGGTCGCGAACGACGACGTGAGCATCGACCTCCGTCCGGGCGAGGTGCACGCACTGATCGGTGAGAACGGTGCCGGCAAGTCGACCCTCATGCGCGTCCTCTACGGGATGTACCCGGCCGACGGCGGCCGCATCCTGATCCGCGGAAAGGAGCTCAAGATCGCGTCGCCTCGCGATGCGATCGCCAACGGCATCGGCATGGTCCACCAGCACTTCGTGCTGATCGATACGTTCACGGTCACCCAGAACATCATCCTCGGCGACGAGGGCGGCCCGGTGGTCCACATCGACGACGCCGAGCAGCGCGTGAAGATCCTGGCCGATTCCTACGGGTTCGAGATCGATCCCGGCGCGGTCGTCGAGGACCTCTCCGTCGGCGAGGAGCAGCGTGTCGAGATCCTCAAGGCCCTGTACCGAGGCGTCGACATCTTGATCCTCGACGAGCCGACCGCGGTGCTCACGCCGGCGGAGACGCAGGAGCTCTTCGCCAACCTGCGGTTCCTACGAGATGACGGCAAGTCGATCGTGTTCATCAGCCACAAGCTCGACGAGGTGTTGCAGATCGCCGATCGCATCACCGTGCTGCGGCGGGGCGTGGTCGTCGGGGAAACGAGCCCTGCTGAGACCGACAAGGCAAAGCTCGCGGAGATGATGGTCGGGCGGCCCGTACTGTTCCGGCTGGAGAAACCCAGCGTCGCGATCGGCGAACCGATCCTGCGTCTCGACGAGCTGCGAGGAGGACGGCTCAAGGGCCTAAGCCTCGACGTCCGCGCCGGCGAGATCGTGGGTGTCGCGGGCGTCGAGGGGAACGGGCAGCGGGAACTCGCCGATGCCATCATGGGATTGCGGGTGCTCGACGGAGGCGCGATCTCCCTCGACGGTCGGGCCCTCCATGGTCTCAGCACCGAGGACATCCGCAACGCGGGCATCGCGTTCATCCCGGAGGACCGGCATGAACAGGGTCTCGTGCTCGACATGACGGTGTGGGAGAACGCGGTGCTCGGCCGCCACGACGATGCCGACTTCAGCGGTACGGGCGGGGTGCTGTTCATCAAGAATATCAAGGAACTCGCCACTCGCTTGCTGCAGCTGTTCGACGTGCGGGCACGGAGCATCGACGTGAGCGCCGGCACCCTGTCCGGCGGCAACCAACAGAAGTTGATCCTGGCTCGCGAGTTGGAGACCGATCCGAAGCTGCTGCTGGCGGCGCAACCCACGCGCGGGCTCGACGTCGGGGCGATCGAATTCGTGTGGAGTCAGATCCTGCAACAGAAGGCGGCCGGACGGGGGGTGCTGCTGATCTCCGCCGAGCTCGACGAGATCTATGCGCTGTCCGATCGCATCGTCACCCTCTATGAGGGCCGCATCACGGGTGAGTACGCTCCCGACGCTCCGGCAGACGAAGTCGGCCGCGGCATGCTGGGCGGCGAGCGTGCTCGGGTGGGTGACTGATGGCGGCCTCACCGGCCACCATGCCGACGGCGCACGTCCGCGAGCGCCCGAGCTGGCTCGAGCCCCTGCTCGTACAGGCCGCGGCCCTCCTGCTCGCCCTGCTGATCTCGCTCTTGATCGGGGCGGTGATCATCATCCTGTACGGCGAGGATCCGATCGACGTCTACGGCGCGATCTTGGAGTTCGCCTTCCGCGATGCGACGAGCTTCGGCACCGTGTTGTCGATCGCGACGCCGCTGATCTTCTCCGCGCTCGCGGTTGCCGTGTGCTTCAAGGCTGGCCTGTTCAACATCGGGGTTGAGGGCCAGTTCCTGGTGGGAATGGTGACCGCCACATGGGCTGCGCTGCACCTCGACTTCCTGCCCGGGCCTTTGCTGGCGATCGGGGTCTTGGTGTTCGCGATGCTCGGCGGGATGGCCTTCGCCGCGATCCCCGCGGTGCTGAAGGTGAAGACGGGCGCCCACGAGGTGGTGACGACGATCATGTTGAACGGGATCGCCATCAGCTTCCTCGCGTGGGCGTTGAACGGCCCGCTGAAGTACACGGCCGGCGAGGGAGCGTTCAACGTCGACCTTCGTTCGGACAAGTTCGCGGACAACGCGCTGATGCCGAACATCGGCGCGCTCTTCGGCATGAAGTCTTCGGCAGACCTGTCGCTGCTGCTCCCCCTTGGACTCGTCGCAGCGGCCCTCGTGTGGTTCCTGTTCAAACGCATGCGGCTCGGGTACGAAGCGCGTGCCGTCGGTTCCTCACCCGGGTCCGCCCAGGCCGGCGGCATCTCGATCGGAGCCGTGCAGATCAAACTGTTCCTGATCTCCGGTGCGCTCGCGGGGCTCATCGGCATGCAGCAACTGTTGGTCGACAAGGGAGCCCTCGTGCAGAACTACGAGGCGCAGCTCGGCTTCATCGGCATCGGGGTGGCGTTCCTGGGGCAGAACAACCCGATCGGCATCGTCTTCGCCGCGATCTTCTGGGGCATCCTCTCGCGTGGAGAATCGGCGTTGCAGATCAATACCGACGTGCCGCGCGAGTTCGTGATCATCCTCCAGGGCATCTTCATCATGACCGTGGTGATCGTCTACCAGGTGGCGAAACGATGGGCCGCGCGACGCCAGCTCGCCCGTGAAGGCATGATCGAGAACATCGATGGTTCAGCCGCGGCCGTCGACATCGACGGTCTCTCGAAGGAAGACGCCTGATGTTCCTCGAGGACTTCGGCGCCTCGATCCAGATCGCCTTCACGTACTTCACGATCATCTACATCACCGGTCTCGGCGGACTGTTCAGCGAGCGATCCGGGATCGTGAACATCGGCCTCGAGGGCATGATGATCATCGGCACGGTCACCGGTTCGTACGGCACCTTCTACTTCACGACCGAGCTGGGGCTGGGCGTTCCCTTGGGACCGATCCTGGGCCTGCTCTTCGGTTTGCTGTGCGGCGCGCTCTTCGCCCTGATCCATGCCGTCGCCACGATCACGTTCCGGGTCGACCACATCGTGTCCGGCGTGGTGATCAACCTGGTCGCCATCGGTCTCGCGCGGTTCCTGTCGGCGGTGTTCTTCGGGCAGGCCACTCAGTCGCCACCCGGGCAGCCCAAGCTCTCGCCCCTCGACATCCCGTTGCTCTCCGACCTGCCGTGGGGGCTGGGTCGTGCCTTCCAGGAGCTCTCGCCGATGGTGATCGTGGCGTTCCTGCTGTTGATCCCCGTCTGGTATTCGCTGAACCGCACCCGATGGGGCCTGCGCCTGCGCTCGTGCGGAGAGAACCCTGAAGCCACCCGGTCGCTCGGTG
>JAOUEA010000090.1 GCA_029858935.1 Actinomycetota bacterium | reverse complement strand
GACCGTGCCGGCGCGGAGCGCGTCGCGAGCTTCGGCGGGAAGGGCACGTGGCAGCGAGGTGCGGTACGCGTCGACGCGCGTGGGCGACCATCCCTTCGCGGCGAGCGAATCCTCGAGCCCCGCGGGGGCGATGTCTGCCCGAGCGCAGAGCACCCGGCCGGCGCCGCGGGGGAAGGCCCGGGCCAGGCCCGCCGTGGTGAAGGTCGCAGGCACGAGATCGGGATCGCGCCGAGCCCATCGGCGGAACGCCGCCGCAGTGCCTTCGCCGATCGCGGCAACCTGGGTGTGGCCGATCGCCCGAGCGCCGGGCAACCTCGCCGCGAGCATCTCCACCGTGGCACGGCTGGTGAGGGTGAGCCAGGCGAACTGCCCCGCCTGCAGCTCCCGGAGCGCGGACGTCAGGGCCGCCGACCTCGTCGGGACGATCTCGACGGCGGGCGCGACGATCGCGCGGGCCCCCCGCTGTGTCAGTGCGGCGACGAGCGATGCCGACTGGTCCGCGGGCCTGGTGACGATCACCGTGCGGCCTGCGAGCGTGCCAGAGCGCGCGCTCGCCCGGCTCGACCCGGCCCCGCTCACCCCGTCGCGACCTCGGCGAGGATGCGCTCCGCCCCCTGCGCGATCAGCTCCTTCGCGACGGCGGCTGCCGCGTCCTCGGGGGTGGCCCCCTCGGTGGTTGCTCGCAGCACGGTGGTGCCGTCGGCAGTGGCGATGACGGCGGTCAGCACGATCGACTCCACACCGACGGTCGCGTGCGCTCCCAGCGGCAAGGCACACCCGCCGCCCAGGCGCCACATCAACGATCGTTCGGCGTCGAGCGCTCGGTGGCTGGGTCCGTGATCCAGCGGGGCCACCGCGGCGATCGTGTCGTCGTCGCCGTCGCGGGTCTGCACGGCCAGACACCCCTGGCCCGGTGCCGGCACCATCATCTCGAGGGGAAGCGGGCGCGCGTTCTCAGGAGCGAGGCCGAGCCGTGACAGCCCGGCCGCCGCCAGCAGCGCGGCGTCGACCTCACCCTCAGCGAGCTTGCGCAGCCTGGTCTCGACGTTCCCGCGCAGATCGACGACCTCGAGTCCCGGGAACGACGCCAGCAGTTGCGCGCGCCGTCGCAGGCTCGAGGTGCCGATCAGCGCACCGCCGCGGAGCTCGCCGGGTTCACGACAGATGAGCACATCGGCTGGGTCTTCGCGCTCGGGAACGGCTGCGATCGTGAATCCCTCGTCGTCTTCGGCAGGCAGATCCTTGGCGGAGTGCACCGCCAGGTCGATCTCGCCCGCCTCCAGCGCATCGAGGATCGTGTCGATCCACAACCCTTTGAGACCCTGCGGGGAAGCGTCGGGGCTCGCGTTCTCGTCGCCCGACGTGAGCATGGGCACGATGTCGGCGATCACGCCGGTCGTCTCGAGCCGCAGGCGGATCTCCTCGGCCTGTGCCAGGGCGAGCGGCGACCGCCGGGTGCCGATGCGAAGTGCGGTCACGAGACGTCGGGGTCGATGCCGAGCAGCTCGGCGAGCACACGCGCATGCACGCCGTCGGTGCCCGGTTCGGAACGTTCCTTCAGGGCCACGATGGGGTCGTGCAGCAGCTTGGCCGCGATGCCGCGAGCCAACGCATCGACGACCTCCCGCTCGTCGGGGGTGAGCTCTGCGAGCCGGGAACCGAACCGATCGAGCTCGGCACGCACGATGTCGTCTCCGCGTCGGCGGATCGCTCGGATCAGCGGCGCCAGCGCTTCGGAGCGACCCCGCACGACGTAGCGACGCACCTCGTCGGCGACGATCTCGTGGGCGGCCGCGATGTCGCCGGCGGTCTCGGCGTCATGGTCTGCCAGGCGCTCCCGGAGCGAGACGATGTCGATCACGCGGACCCCTTCGACGTAGGCGGTCTCCGGTTCCACATCGCGCGGCACCGCGAGGTCGAGCAGGACCAGGGGGCGGCCGGCGCGCGCGGCCATCGCGTGGGCCACCGCCGAGCGACGGATGATGGTGCCCGCTGCCCCGGTGGCGCTGACCACGAGATCGGCTCGCGCCATCGCGTCGGGAAGGGCATCGAGCTCGCCATGCTCGGCATCGGTCCGTGTCGCGAGCGCTCGAGCGTGCTCCAGCGAACGGTTCAGCACGCGAACGGTGCCGACGCCACGCCTGCGCAGATGCTTCACCGCGAGGGCGGCCATCGTGCCCGCCCCGATGACCACGACCTCGCGCTCCCCGAGGCCGTCGATCGCGTCGTCGGCGAGGTCTGCGCCGAGCGCGACGAACGCGTCGGGTGCGACACCCAGCGAGGTCTCTTGCCGGACCCTCCTGCCGGCGCGTGCGGCGGAGTGGAACAACGCCGTGAGCGCCGAGGCTGCGGCGCCTTCGCTCTCGGCACGGCGGAGCGCCTCGCGAACCTGAGCGTAGATCTGCGTCTCACCGAGCACCATCGAGTCGAGCCCGCTCGCGACCGCGAACAGGTGATCGGCGGCGTCGCGCTCCCAGTGGGCGTACATGGGGTCGGCGAGCTCGTCGCCGGCGACGCCGCGTGTCTCGGTGAACAGGCGCTTCAGCGCCAGGAAGCCGGTGTGGTAGCTCGAAACGTCGCCGTACACCTCGACCCGGTTGCAGGTCGACAGGATCACCGCGCCGTCGACGCCGTCGAGGTCGGTCGCGACCCGGTACGCCTTGGCGAGGTCGTCGTCGGTGAACGCGAGCCGCTCCAGCAGCTCGATCGGCGCGCGACGGAAGGAGACCCCGAGGGTGAGGATGGCCATGGCAGGTAGGCCAGGCATCGTATCGCCGCAGCTCGCGGGGTGTCTCCCTCACCGGTGAGCAGATGCCGGCGTTCTCCACGGCGAACCTGCTCGAGGACTAGTCGCGTTCGCCGGTCCTCCGCTCCGAGGCTTCGAAGCGCAGCGGAGAGAAGGGGGCCGCGTCGAAGGGCGGCTCTTCGCCGGCGATCTGCGCCGCGACGAGTTGCGCCGTGCCGCTGCCCAGGATGACGCCCTCGGACCCGTGTCCCGTCGCCACGTGCAGCCCTTCGCGCACCGTCCCGACGAAGGGTCGGTCGTCGGGGCTGAGTGGGCGCAGCCCCCACCACGCGGACTGCACGTCGGCCTCGGCGATCGCAGGCACGAGCTCGATGGCGGCGTCCAGCAGGCGTCCGACGATGCTCTCCTCGGCCGGCTCGGGGGTCAGCCATATCTGGCGGGTCGACCCGATCACGATCGTGCGGCCGTCGCGATGAGGGTGGAGCAGGGCCCCGATGTCGCTGCCCGGCTCGCCCTCGCCGATGACCTCGGCGCCGGTCGGCCATCGAAGCGCCGAGCCGTCGCGGAGCGCCGAGTGCGGGGCGGGAGCCTCGACCAGATGGGTGAGGAGGCGCTTCTGCGTGGGCGCGACCCGCACCAACCACCCACGGGCGCCGACGATCGGAAGGTGCACGCCTGCCGGTTCCAGGAGTGCCGACGACCAGGGACCCGCGGCCACGATCGTCATGTCGGCATCGACCACGCCGTCGTCCGTCACGACGCCCCGCACGGTGTCGGCGCTCGTCGCCAGGCCGCGCACGTGCACGTGGTGGTGGATCTCGGCCCCCCGCTCGGCCGCGGCGAGGGCGAGTGCGACGGTGAGCGCTCCGGGATCGAGCCGATGGCCGGCGTGGACGAGCCACGCTCCCGCGACGTTACGCGTGAGCCCCGGTTCGTGATCGCGGATGTCGCGCGGGTTCGAGATGTCGTCGACCGCGAACCCGTGCCGCGTGGCCCTGGCGACGGCTTCCTCGGCCGCCCGAACCTCGCGGGCGTTCATCGCGGTCAGCACCGTGCCGACGGGGTCGGCGTCCAGTCCAACGTCGAGTGGCGCGTCGGCGGCGACGCGCCGGTACTCCTCGAGGCTCGCCCGAGCCATCGGCACGTTGGCGTCGTCGTCGGGGAGCACCCACAGGCCCTGGTTGCGACCGGACGCATGTGCGGCGAGGTGATCGCGCTCGAAGAGGCTCACGGAGGCTCCCCGTCGCGCTAGCTCGAGGGCGCACGACGCGCCGATCACGCCGCCTCCCACGATGGCCACATCGGGCATGGCGCGAAGCCTACCCGCGGGGCACGGGGCCGCGCCGCTAGAATCGTCGGTGGAGACGTGCCTGAGAGGCCGAAAGGAGCCGCCTGCTAAGCGGTTAGGGGGTGTTGAGCTCCCTCGTGAGTTCGAATCTCACCGTCTCCGCTGGACAGGGCCCGCCGAGAGGCTGGATTCGGCAGCCATCGTCCTGAGTCGGACGCGATGGCAGGTCCCGGATGGCCGGGAGGTGGAGCGAGCTGGACGACCTCGGCGCGATCCTTCCCGACACGTTGCCGGGATTCGCGATGCAGATCGGATCGAGTGGGGTCCTGCCGGAGGACCAGCGTTTCCCAGCCAGCGAGCACGGGGTGCGTGCCGTTCAGATCGGGGGGAACACGGTGCTCTCCGCGATGGTCTCGCGATTCGCGACGGCCGACGTCGCTCACGACAGCGTCGCGGGTTTCGGTGCGGTCCTGTTCTCCTTTCCGGCACGCGTGATCCCCCTGGACGGGTTGGATCGGCTCTCCGAGGACGCGCGCGGGGCCCTCTCTGAGGGGTCCCCGGAGGTGCCGGGGGCCCTCGTGATGCTTGCCTGGAGCCTCGGCTCCTTGCGACTCGACCTGAGCGTGTCGGTCCTCGAGCAGGAAGTGACCGCGGATTCCTTCTGGGAAGCGTTCCCTCGCGAACGCTTCGATGCCGTCGCTGCGGGCATGCAGGAACGAGCGGTGGGATTCGTCTGACCTTCAGGGCCACCCGTTCCATGCCGAGAAACCCACTGTGTCCGTGTGAATGGCGTACCCCTCGGTCGATCCGGCGACCGGGGGCGTCGGAGGTCGTGTGCGTTGAAGAGACCAGGTACGTCGGCCGCGAAGGCCGTCGCGATGTTCGCCCTCTCAGGGATCGTGGCGTTGATCCTGGTCGGGGTTGCCGGCGGGGTCGTGCTGCGCAACCTCGGGCGGAGTCAAGCCTTCCGAGAAGCGAAGAACATCACGGTGGTCACCGGGAAGGAGCTGGTCGAACCGAGGCTCACGAACGGTGTGCTGAGTGGGGACAGCCGCAGCCTGCTCCGACTCGAGAGCGTCGTCTTCGCCGTGCTCCACGACCCGATCGTGCGGGTCAAGATCTGGGATACGGAGGGGCGCATCGTGTACTCCGACGTTCCCGAGTTGATCGACCAGACCTTCGAGCTCGATCCCGACGTGCAGCGGGCGTTTTCCGAGGGCGAGGTCACCGTCCTGCCCGTCGACACCTCGCTCCCGCAGAACCGGTTCGAGCGCGAGATGCGCGATCTCATTCAGGTCACGCTTCCGCTGCAAACGCCTCACGGCGACGAGTTGCTGTTCCAAGCGTTCCTCCGCTCGGACTCCATCCTTACGGACGCGCGCACCCTCTGGCGCCCGTTCCTGCCGGTCCTGGGCCTCGCCCTGCTCGCTCTGGCGCTGTTGCAGATCCCGTTGGCCTGCCGTCTGGCGCGACAGGTCAGCCGAGCGCAGCGGGAGCAGGAGCGGCTGCTCTCCCGGGCGATCGAGTCGGGCGACCTGGAACGCCGACGCATCGCCGCCGACCTGCACGATGGACCCGTGCAGCAGTTCGCGAGCCTGGCGACGACGTTGGCCGCTCGCGCAGAGATGGTCAACGGACACGAACCCTCGAGCGCGGTCGCATTCAGGGAGGCCGCCGAACAGGCGAGGGTCGGCATCCGTTCGCTCCGTTCGACCCTCGTCAGCGCCTACCCCCCATCGCTCGGGACCGGCAGCCTGGCATCGGCCGTGACCGATCTCACCGTGCCGCTGCGTGAGAGCGGCATCCGATGCTTCCTCGATATCCCCGAGTCCTTGCATCTGCCGCCTTCGACCGATGCGCTCCTGTTCCGAGTGGCCCAGGAGGCGGTGCGCAACATCGTGGCGCACTCCGGCGCCGAGGAGGCGTACGTTCGGGTGTGGAGGCTCGACCGATCCGTCGTGATCGAGATCCGGGACGACGGGGTCGGATTCCAGGTCGAGCAGCGGGAGCGTGCCAGGTCGGAGGGGCATCTGGGGCTCGATCTCCTGCGCGACCTGGCCCGGGATGCTCACGGGACGCTGAGCATCGACTCGGAACCCGGCGGCGGCACATCCATCAGGCTGGAGGTGCCGACCTGATGATCCGCGTGGTGATCGCCGACGACTACGAGGTCGTGCGCGCAGGGCTGGAGCTCCTGATCGGAACCTTCGACGATGTCGAGGTGGTCGGCACGGCCTCAGACGGTGCCGAGGCCGTCGCGATGTGCGAGGACACCCGTCCCGACGTGGCGCTGCTCGACATCGAGATGCCGAACCTGGACGGGATCACGGCAACCCGTCGCATCCACGATCTGGCTCCGGCAACCGCGGTCGTCGTTTTCACGTCGTTCTCGGAGCGGCGCCAGGTGCTCGATGCCCTCGACGCCGGTGCCGTGGGGTACCTGCTCAAGGACGCGGACCCGGACGAGCTACACCGTGGCATCGTGGCCGCGGCCGCGGGGGACAATCCGCTCGCGCCGAAGGCGGCCGCGCGACTGATCGCCGAGCGCCCTGCGCCGGCCGCCGCACATCGCGATCTCTCCCCACGCGAGCACCAGATCCTCTCGCTGCTCACGGACGGCTTGGCGAACAAGCAGATCGCGCGCCGCCTGGGCATCAGCGAGAAGACCGTGAAGGGGCATCTGACTAGGATCTTCCACGCGATCGGCGTCACCGATCGCACCCAGGCGGCATTGTGGGCGGAGCGCCACGAGATCCCTTCCCTGCCAACGTCGGAGGCCGCCTCTTGAGGTCTCGCGACCAAAGTCCTGTCAATCGTCCGCCCGCCGGTGCCGACCATGTGGGTATGGAAAGTAGAGGCTGGTATCCCTCGCGGAGGATTGTCCCCGCTCTGATCGGGCTGGTTCTCCTCGTCGGCGTGGGGTCGGTCTATCCCTTGACCGAGGTCTCGGCAGGTCCTCTCAGTGCGAAGAACACGGGGTCTTGCTCGGGGTCCGCCGACTGGCGAATCACCGTGCTTCGCGAAAGCCGCAAGCTCGCCGTCAAGCTCACGATCACGGGGGCCCCACCGAAGTCCAGTTGGACGATCTTCATGGACGACAACGGATCCGGCTTCTACGCGGGTTCACGCACGGCGAATCGAAAGGGTCGTGTCAGGGCGGAGGACTTGACACCGGACCGCCCCGGGCCGGACAGGATCGTCGCCGCCGCGAGCGATCGCGCGAGCGGGGAGATCTGCACGGGCAGGGTCACCATCTGATCCGGCTCAGCCGTCGAGCGCTTCCTTGGCCTTGGGCACGGTCTGATCGGCCTTCACTCGGTACCAGGCGTGAACGACTTGGCCCTCCTCGTCGATGAGGAACGACGACCGGGTCATGCCGATGTACGTCTTGCCGTAGAGCTTCTTCTCGCCCCACGTACCCCACGCCTCGGCGGCCGCGTGATCGATGTCGCACAGCAGCGGGAAGCCGAGCGAGAACTTCTCGTCGAAGGCGAGCTGTTCCCTGGGCTCGTCGGGGGAGATGCCGACGACGTCGAGCCCGAGCTCCGCGAACTCCTGGCGATGGTCGCGCACGTCGCAGGACTGTGTGGTGCATCCAGGTGTGTCGGCCTCAGGGTAGAAGTAGACCAGCAGCTTCCGGCCTCGGAAGTCCTCGAGCCGCACGGTGTTCCCATGCTGGTCGGAGAGAGCGAACGAAGGGGCGGTGTCTCCCGCTTGAAGTCTGCTCATGGAGCAGAGACTCGCAGCAGCAGCGGTGAGCGTCAGCCGCAGATATGGCGGCCTGGCGCCGCGAAGGCCCGTGCTACCCTGTCCGTCCCGCGCCCCTAGCTCAGTCCGGATAGAGCGTCTGACTACGGATCAGAAGGTCGGGGGTTCGAATCCCTCGGGGCGCGCTTTCCTCACGACTTGCGAGATCTCGCTCCGTAGGTGTACGAGCCGAGATCCGTCAGCAATCCCAGCACCACGACGATCCATCCCAGGAACGAGACGCCCTCGACCGGGTTGTAGACGAGCGCATAGATGAACGTCGTCCACGGCAGGAAGATGAGTCCGATCAACGGAACGGCGATGCCGTCGTAAGCGCGGTCCACCAGGTTCGTGAACAGCCAGGTGAAGACGAGCGCGACGCGTGGCCCGATCAGGGCCATGAGCACGATCAGGCATCCCATGAGCGGATCTCCCCTCCCTTGTGCATCCGTAGTACCGCCGAAGGCTACCCCACGTTCCGTAAGCTCCGGGAATCGTGCGGTTCATCGACCGGCTCGGCATCGCTCGACCCCTGCGCATACGGGACTTCCGCCTGCTGTGGACGGGCATGTTCGTGTCGATGGCCGGTGACGGCTTCTACTACGTCGCGGTTGCCTGGCAGGTCTACGAGCTCTCGAATCGCCCGGGCTCGCTCGCTCTGGTCGGCATCGCGTGGAGCCTGCCGCAGGTGCTCCTGCTGCTGGTCTCGGGCACGCTCGCGGACCGCGTCGATCGGCGCGTGCTGATGATCGCCGGCGACCTGATCAGGGCGGCGGCGATCTTCACCGTGGGCGTGCTCTCGATCACCGAGGTCCTCACGATCCCGATGTTGGTAGGACTGGTGGCCGTCTTCGGCGTCGGACAGGCGATCTTCCAGCCGGCCTTCCAGTCGATCGTGCCCGACATCGTGCCTCGCGATCTGCTCGTGCAGGCCAACTCCGTCGACCAGTTCGTGCGTCCGTTCGCGCTCATGGTGGTGGGTCCGGCGCTGGGAGGACTGCTCGTCGGATCGCTCGGGGCCGGTTGGGCGTTCGTCGCCGACGCCGGCACGTTCCTGTTCTCCACCACGATGCTCGTGTTGATGCGCTCGCGTCCTCGGGACCCCTCGGATGAGCGAACATCGCTGTTGAGCGACACCCTCGAAGGGCTGCGGTTCGTGAGGCGCACACGGTGGCTGCTGATCACGATGGGTGCATCGGTGCTCGCGCTGTTCGCGGTCTGGGGTCCATGGGAAACGCTGATGCCGTACGTCGTCCGCAACGACCTCGGCTCCAGCGCGTCCGGACTGGGGCTCGTGTACGCGGCCGGAGGCGTGGGTGCGATCTCGGTCGCGGTCACGCTCGGCCAGCGTGGACGCCTGCCGCGCCGGGCGATGACCGCGCTGTACGTGACCTGGGCCACCGGCATGTTCGCGACCGCCTTGTTCGGCGTCGTGAACGCCTTGTGGCAAGCGATGCTCGCGGGCTTCATCGCCGAAGGCTCGATCGCG
>JAOUEA010000328.1 GCA_029858935.1 Actinomycetota bacterium | reverse complement strand
CGGCACGACCGTGACGTGGGAGCCGGTCTTCGGTGAGCGGACCGAGCTGACGGCGGTCGCGTCGGCCTCCGGCGAGGGCGACACCGAGAGCGGAGGAACATCGGGCACCGATGCCGCGGGAGGGGCTTCAAACGGTTCCAGTGGGAACACACTGCTCTACGTGATCCTGGGGCTCGCGCTGATCGGTGCGGTGATCGGCGTGTTCCTGCTGATGCGCCGTCGAGGTCGCGACGGGGCTGCCCAGGCTGCACCGAATCACGTCGGAACCGCGGACGACCAGGGCACCCCCGCCGCTCCGGCACCTCCGCCCTCGCCAGGGCCGGGGTCCGCTGAGTCGTCACCGGCGCCGCCGCCGACGCCGCCTCCGCCCACATCGATCGATCCGCCCGAGGACGGCTCCGGCGGCTGAGGCCACGCTGCGTCTCCCGGGAGCCCCTCCGCCGCGACCTGCTCGTTCGTCGGACGCGCCCGGCTCGGCATACGATGTGGGCCCGAACGAATCGGATCCGAAAGGAGTCTCGTGGCCTCTACCGATATCGCGCGTGGGTCGGAGAGCTTCGTGCGCCCCGACGGGCAGGAGAAGGTCACCGGAACGGGGCGCTACACCGCCGATCTGACCATGACCGGTCAGGCGCACGCAAAGTTCCGCTACGCCGATCATCCGCACGCACGCATCCTTCGGATCGATACCTCGAAAGCGAAGGCGATACCGGGCGTGGTCGCCGTCATCACGCAGGACGATCTTCCAGACGTGCGGTTCGGCGGGTTCGTGCAGGACAGAAGGCTCTTCGCGAGCGACGTGGTTCGATTCGAGGGTGAGATCGTGGCCGGCGTCGCGGCCCTGTCCGAGGAGACCGCCACTGCGGCCGCGGCGGCGATCGAGGTGGAGTACGAGCCCCTCCCCGCGGTGAGTGACTTCGTCGCGGCGATGGACCCGGACGCACCCGCGATCCACCCCGATCTCGGGTCATACGAGAAGGACGAGAACATCGTCGCGAGTGGCAACACCATGGCCTATCACACGATCGTGAAGGGCGATGCCGACGCCGCCATGGCCGACGCTGACGTCGTGGTGAAGGGCCGCTACGTGTCCGACGCCTCCCAAGGGGTGCCGATCGAGCCGCGGGCCGTGGTCGCACAGTGGCAGGGCGATGAGGTCACGATCTGGTCCTCGACCCAGGTGCCGTACGCAGCCCGCGCGGGGGTTGCTCAAACCCTGCAGATCCCCGAGGCGAACGTGCGCATCGTCGTGCCGCTACTCGGCGGCGGGTTCGGGGCGAAATGCGATCTGCACTTCGAGGCGCAGGTGGCCGCGCTCGCTCGCGCGGCGAAGCGACCTGTCAAGCTCGTGTTCAGCCGTCGCGAGGAGTTCGTGGCCATCGCCCAGAGGCGCGAAGGCATCGTGATGGAGTTCGAAACGGGCCTGACGCGTGACGGACGCTTGGTCGCGCGAAAGGCGAAGCTCGTGCTCGACAAGGGGGCCTACTGCGGCGAAGGCGGGTTCCTGGGGCAGATGGCTGCGATGCACGCGTGCGGCCCCTACGTGATCGACCACGTCTTCGTGGAGTCGTACCTCAACTACACGAACAACCAGCCCTCGGGCTCGGTGCGCGCACCGACGGCACCTCAGGTGTGCTGGGGTCTCGAGCAACACATGGACGAGGTGGCGAGCGCGATCGACATGGATCCCGTGGAGCTTCGGCGTCGCGCCCTGATCGAAACAGGTGCCGAGGGTCCGACACGCCAGATCTTCGAGGAGATCGGGATGAAGCAAACCCTCGAGCGCGCGATCGAGATGATCGACTACGGGCGCGAGCTCCCCGATGACGAGGCGATCGGTGTGGCGGTCGGGTGGTGGCCGTGCATGCCGGCGCCGTCGGGTGCATACGTCCATCTCAACGGGGACGGCAGCGGCACGATCGTGACGGGCGCACAGGAGAACGGAAGCGGTGCCGTCATGGCGATGCCGATGTTCGTCGCCGAGGAGCTCGGCATGGCCCCCGAGGACTTCACGATCCTGTATCAGGACACCGCCGCGGCAAATTGGGACATGGGCTCGTGCGGGTCGCAGACGACCTTCAACAGCGGCCGTGCGATCCTTGCAGCCGCCGTCGACGTGCGCGAGCAGCTACTCGATGTCGCGGCCGAAGAGCTGGAAGCCGACCGCGAGGACTTGGAACTCGTCGACGGCAGCGTCCGTGTGAAAGGCTCGCCCGACCGCTCGGTGTCGATCGGCGATCTCGCCGGGGATGCCAC
>JAOUEA010000327.1 GCA_029858935.1 Actinomycetota bacterium | reverse complement strand
GGGCATCCGTCCCGTCTTCCTATCGGGCCGCGGCGCCATCTCGGTGGTGAGGACCGCGTACCTCGTTCCCGCGGGCAGTCGGACGTTCTTCAAGAAGCGGCGCATGCCGCGGATCGGTTTGCCGATGCGCCCCGGCGAGCTGAATAGGTACAGGTCGGCCGGAGGGAGGTCCCTCGGATCGACGTCGTCGATGTGGTGGACGTGGACCGTGGCGCCCCTGGACACCATGCGCTGCGTGAACTCCTCAGCGACCTTGGCCCCGTTGCCGTACTTCGACGCGTGCAGATACTCGATCTCCACGTCGCTCACCTCTCCCCTCTAGAGCGCAGATCGTGATCGGGCTCCACATACGTCGATGGTGACAGCAGAGGGCGGCGTGCGCGGAGGTCCTTCGGCCCGGAGGTGACGGGCGTGAGGGTGCGGAGGTGGCCAACCGGCTGCGCTCGACGGCCCGGCCGCGGAGACCGGGTTTGTTCGCTCTTCCGCGACTAGGCAAGGACCTCCCTCGTGGGACCAGCGACGGAACACGGAGGTCCTTGCCAAGTCGAGCGTGCGCGACGAGATCTGGGCACGGAAACGGGCCGGACCCCCGCGGGGTCCGGCCCGTCACACGTGAAGCGCCTCCCGAGACTTTCCACCTCTATCGAGGCTTGTCCGGCTGACCAGGCCGGAACCCGTGAGGTCGGTGAGCTGGTTGAGATTCTGCCGGTCGCCCGGCACTAAGCGGGTGGGGAGGTGATCCCCGCCCGCGAGGGACGGCTCAGCAGCCAGTCACCTCGAGGGTCTCGAGCTGTTCATGCAAGCGGGACCACCTCCTTCCTCTCGTGGGCACATGGTGCCGCAGACCGGGCCGAGAGGCAACAGCGCCGAGACGTGGATCTCGAGCCGAGTGAGCACCCTCCGGGGGGCGTCACTCGCCCGAGGCGAGTGCGTCGTGCGACCATCCGTGTGAGACGGCGAGTCGCAACGCGAGCGAAGGAGGAGCCATGGCGTTCCGAGGATGGCCTGTCGAGGCGCTCGAGTTCTTCGAGGGCCTCGAAGCCGACAACTCCAAGCCGTACTGGCAGCAGCACAAGCACGTGTACGAGGAACGCGTGCGCGCGCCGATGGAAGCGCTGATCGCCGAGCTCGACCCCGCCGGCGACGACAGCCACATCTTCCGGCCCTACCGCGACGTTCGGTTCAGTCGAGACAAGACGCCCTACAAGACCGCGATCGGCGCCGTCGTCGCCGGCGGCTACGTGCAGGTGAACGCGCGGGGCCTCGCCGTGGGAGCGGGCATGTGGCAGATGGCGGCCGACCAGCTCGAGCGGTACCGGCAGGCCGTCGACGACGACACGACGGGGAAGAAGCTCGAGAAGCTGGTCGAGTCTGCGAGGGCGGCCGGGCTCAAGGTGTCGGGCCACGATGAGCTCAAGACGGCGCCGCGCGGCTTCCCGAAGGACCACCCACGCATCGAGCTGCTCCGGTTCAAGGGGCTGACGACGTGGCGGGAGTGGCCGGCGGGGGCCTGGCTCGGTACGCCCAAGGCGAAGGACCGCATCGTGGCGTTCATGGACGACTCGCGCCCGATCAGGGACTGGCTCGAGTCGAACGTGGGTCCGTCGACGCTTCCCGAACGGGAACGGTAGGGCGACGATGGCTCTTGTGCATCACGACGAAGATGGGTAGTCCTACCGATGCGGCGATGAGCGCCGCTCGGCCAGGCTCGGGACACGGTATGAAGGAGGTCCCGAGCGATGGCACTGCGAGCGATAACACCGCGAACGATGAACGCACCGACGAGCGAGATCGACGAACGGGCACGACCCTCGCTGTTCACGCCCGCCTTCGTCACGGTGGCGCTGGCCGAGCTTGCCTACTTCACCGCCGACGGCATGCTGCTGCCGGCCCTGCCTCGGTACGTCGAGGGCCCGCTCGGCCGCGGAAACATCGCGGTCGGGATCGTGATCGGGGCGTTCAGCGTGTCGGCGTTCTTCCTGCGCCCGCTGGCGGGCGTCATGGCCGACCGGCGCGGGCGGCGACTGCTCATGATGGTCGGCGCGACCGTGTTCGCGATCTCGGTGGCGGGCTACTTCTTCGCGACATCGGTGGAAGTGCTGGTGGCGATGCGACTGCTGACCGGTGCCGGCGAGGCGTTCTTCTTCGTGGCGGCGCTGGCCGCGAACGTGGACCTCGCGCCGCCCGAGCGCCGCGGCGAGGCGTTCAGTTTCGCCTCGCTCGCCCTGTACCTCGGCCTCGGAGCCGGGCCGTTCCTCA
>JAOUEA010000089.1 GCA_029858935.1 Actinomycetota bacterium | reverse complement strand
TTCACGATTGCCATCACCGTGGCGGCCCTCGCGATCCTGATCTTCTTCTACGTCTCGGCCATCGTCGCGGGCAAGGTCGACCCGAGCTCGTGGTTCAACATCCCCGATGGTGGCGGTGACCCGCTCCCCGACGGAGGCGGACCCTTCCTGCCGTTCGGGATCAGCGGCATCTTCAAGGCCTTGCCCTTCGCGATCTGGTTCTATCTCGCGATCGAGGAAGTGCCGCTGGCTGCCGAGGAGTCGATGGATCCGCGTCGCGACGTGCCCAAGGGCACGATCCGCGGCATGCACACGCTGCTGATCGCGAGCCTCCTCACGCTGTTCATCAACTCCGGCGTGGGCGGTGGCGCATCTGCGATCGGAGATTCCGGCACTCCGCTGTTCGACGGCTTCAAGGGAGTGTTCGGCGACAACACGGCCGCGGCGCTGCTCGGCCTGTTCGGCCTGATCGGCTTGGTGGCCAGCTTCTTCACGATCATGTACGCCTACGGACGCAACACCTACTCGCTCTCGCGAGCCGGGTACTTCCCGCAGTTCCTGTCGAAGACGCACTCGACGCGGAAGACACCGCACGTGGCACTGATCGCGGGGGCGATCGTCGGGTACGTGGTGCTGTGGATCGTCTGGTACCTCGGCCGGCAGGAGGGTGATATCGGCGCGCAGGTCGTGGCGGCCGTGCTGAACATGGCCGTGTTCGCTGCCGTGCTCGCCTACACCCTGCAAGCCATCTCGTTCATCCTGCTCCGTCGGAACCTGCCGAACATCGATCGTCCGTATCTGAGCCCATGGGGCCAGGCGGGCGCCTTCATCGCAGGTGTGATCGCGCTTGTGGCGCTCGTGTCGATCTTCCTCAACGAGGACTACCGGCCCGGCGTCTACGGGGTCGCCGTGTACTTCGTGCTCGGCATCATCTACTTCGCGATCGCGGGGCGGCACCGGCTGGTGCTCTCGCCCGAGGAGGAGTTCGCACTCACGCAGGGCGAGGCAGGGGTGCCGGTCGGCGAGCAGTTCAGTACCTCTGCAGAGGAGCAGGAGCGGATCCTTGGCGGCAAAGGCGAGTCGTCGACGCCACCGCCGTCCGGATAAGCGAACGAACCGAGTCGGATCATGGACGAGGCGGCCGAACCGGCCGCCTCGTCCATATCACCCCCAGCTCGAGGAGGAGCGATGGAAGGCCAAGGCTTGCTCGACGCCAAGGAGCTCGAAGCACGAGCGAACGCCGGCGAGATCGACACCGTCCTGTGCATGTTCACCGACCTGCAGGGCCGCTTCATGGGCAAGCGAGTGATGCCCGACTTCTTCCTGCACGAGATCCTGGGTGAGGAGGGCCTGCACGCCTGCCTCTACCTGCTCGCGATCGACATGGAGATGGAACCGCTCCCGGGCTACGAGTACGCGAGCTGGGAGACAGGCTACGGCGACTTCCGCATGGTGCCCGACATGTCGACGATGCGATGGTGCCCGTGGCTCGAGAAGACCGTGATGGTCATCTGCGACGTCGCCGACGAGGACACAGGTGAGCCGGTCGAGGTGGCGCCGCGAACGATCCTGAAGCGGCAGATCGAGCGAGCGGCCAAGGCCGGCTACACGATCAAGACGGGGTCCGAGCTCGAGTTCTACCTGTTCAAGGACGGGTTCGACGAGCTCGCGGAGCGCGGGTACCGGGACGCGCGGCCGACGTCGAGCTACATCATGGACTACCACATGCTGCAGACCACCAAGGACGAGTGGATCATCCGTCAGATCCGCAACGGCATGCGTGGGGCGGGCATCCCGATCGAGTTCTCCAAGGGCGAGTTCGGAAAGGGCCAGCACGAGATCAACATCACGTATGCCGACGCGATGGCGACCGCCGATTACCACGTGCTCTACAAGCACGGGGTCAAGGAGATCTGCGCGGCCAACGGCGTGGCCGCGACGTTCATGGCGAAGTGGACGATGGAGGAAGCCGGCTCGTCGTGCCACATGCATTCCAGCGTCTGGAACGCCAAAGGCACGAAGTCGTTGATGTACGACGAGAAGGACGAGCATCACCTGTCGAAGACCTACCGCAACTACATGGGCGGGTTGATCTCCACCGCCAGGGAGATGTCGTTCATGTTCGCTCCGTTCGTGAACTCCTACAAGCGCTACCAGTTGGGTTCATGGGCCCCGACAGCGATCGTGTGGAGCCGCGACAACCGCACGTGCGGGTTCCGCACGGTCGGCGAACACACCGGGGCTCGGGTCGAGAACCGCATCCCCGGTGGCGACGTGAACCCGTACCTCGCCTATGCGGCGACGATCGCCGGCGGCCTTCACGGGCTCGAGAACGAGATCGAACCGCCACCGATGTTCGAAGGCAACGCCTATGAAGCCAAACGGGTGCCGCGGGTGCCTTCCAGCTTGCACGAAGCGATCGACGTGTTCCGCAAGAGCAAGGTCGCCAAGGAAGCCTTCGGTGACTTCGTCTACAAGCATCTGCTCAACACGGCGGTGCAGGAGCAGTCGATCTTCGACAACCTCTGCATCACCGACTGGGAGTTGGCCCGGTACTTCGAGCGCGGCTGACGGTCGGACCGACGGGCTTGTGCTCGACACGGTATCGATCGGCGTGCCGGACCCTCCCGCAGCCTTCGATCGATAGAGGAGGACGCGATGCCACCGGCAAGAATCGACAGCGAGCGGTCGCACGTCCTGCCTCTCGAGCTCGCCCGCCCGATGCCCGTGATCGTTCGTGGTCAGGGGGTCTGGGTCGAAGACGCCGGCGGTGATCGGTATCTCGACGCGATGAGTGGCGGCTCGATGGCCGCGACGCTGGGACACGGCCGACGCGACATCATCGAGGCGGCGACGGCGCAGGCCCAACGACTCGCCTACGCGCACCACGAGCGACTCACGAACCCGGCGCAGGAGCGACTCGCGAGCGAGTTGCTCGATGTTGCCCCGGAAGGATTCACACGCGTGAGGTTCACGGTCGCCGGGGCCGACGCCAACGAGTTGGCGGTACAACTCGCCCGGAGCTACCACATCGAGCGAGACGAGCCCGATCGATGGCAGGTGATATCGCCCGCACAGTCGTATCACGGACCCACGATGGAGACGTTGGCTCTGACCGGACGACCGGGTCTGCACGGGCCGTTCGGTCCGTACCTTCCCCACCACGTTCACATCCCACCCAGCACGTGGCGGCTCGACCCGACCGGCGACGCTGCACTCGATGCGCTGGATCGCGTTCTCGACGAGGCCGATCCGAGCACGGTCTCGGCGTTCTTCTGCGAACCGGTCAGCGCCGCGTCGCTTCCGGCATACGCGCCGCCGACACGGTTCTGGAAGGGCCTCGCCGAGCGCCGAGAGCGACACGGCTTCCTCGTGTGTTTCGACGAGATCGTCACGGGCGTCGGGCGAACCGGCGATTGGTTCGTGGGAGCGACGACAGCCTGCCAACCCGACATCATCGCCACGGCCAAGGGGCTCGGAGCAGGCTATGCGGCGATCGGAGCGGTGCTCGTGCGCGACCAGGTCTACGAGGCGATCTCCCAGGGCTCTCGTCGCTTTCCCATGGGGCACTCATGGGACGGCGCGCCGCTCTCCTGCGCGGTCGGGCTGGCAGTGTTGCACGCGCTTCGGTCCGAAGGGCTCGTCGACCGGGTGCACGAGCGAGGACCTCGCCTTCTCGACGAGCTCAGGGTGGCGCTCGACGGACTGCCCATCGTGCACGAGGTGCGTGGCCGCGGGTTCCTGCTGGGGATCGAGCTCATCGACCCACGTGACCGGCGATCGTTCCTGCCACCGGAGCTGGGCGTGGCCGGGCGCATCGACGCCGCGGCCTTCGAGCGAGGTTTGATCACGCTGTCCACGCAGCCGACTCGAGACGGCTACGCGGGCGACCAGACGCTGTTCGCACCCCCGTTCGTGACGAGTGACCAAGAGCTCGAGGAGATGGTCGCACGACTCGCCGACGCTCTGCGGAGCGTCTCGGCCGAGGTCGAGGCGGAACTCGGAGCGGCGCCGCCGGCCCGGACGTCGGCGGGAGGAGCGGCATGAGCGCCGAGCCAGACGTGGGTGTGGATGCTCGCCGCGTGCGGGCCTTGATCCTCCAGCACGAGGCCCCCACCCCGCCCGGTCTCGTTGCCGAGTGGCTCGGATCACACGGCGCACACGCCGAGACCCTACGGATCGACATCGACGATCGGACGATCGATCCCAGCGAGTTCGACCTGATCATCTCGCTCGGGTCGGAGTTCGCGGCCTTCGACGACTCGAAGCCCTTCGTGCCTCGTGAAGCCGAGCTGATGCGGCGAGCCACCGATGCCGACGTCCCGGTGCTCGGCCTATGTTTCGGCGGCCAGCTGCTGGCTCGTGCGATCGGGGGCGAGGTCTACCGCTCCGATGACTCGGAGATCGGTTGGCTCCGCATCGACAGCACCGACCCGGAGTTCGTGCCCGAGGGCCCGTGGTTCCAGTGGCACTTCGACACATTCACGCTGCCGTCGATCGCCACCATCGTCGCGAACACCGCTGTCGGCCCCCAGGCCTTCGTCGTCGGACGCAGCCTCGGCTTGCAGTTCCACCCCGAGGTGACACCCCAGATCATGGACGAGTGGGTCCGGGTATATCGCCACGAGCTCGATGACGACGGCGTCGATCCCGACCGCCTGCTGGAAGAGACGAACCGCCGTGCCAGTGAGGCCCGGCGTATGTCGTGGCAGCTGCTCGAGCGGTTCTGGAGCGATGTCGCGAACCTCGACGACGTCGGAGGCACGACTCAGGAAGGCGGAGCCGCACCCGCGCCCGAAACCGGAGGCGAGGCTCTCAGATGAACGGCGCGAACCCCGTGCCGGGAGGCATGCAGGGCACGGTCGGATCCGACGAGACGAGCGTCTTCCCCGGCTCGCTCGATCTCGAGTACCTGAACGTCGAGCGAGGCGAAGGCGTGTGGCTCCAGACCACGGATGGTCGTCGCATCCTCGACGCGTGCTCGGGAGGAACGCTGGCCGCCTGCCTGGGCCACGGGATCCCGCAGGTCGTCGAAGCCGCCGACGCTCAAGCCCGCCGTATCGCCTATTACTACAACCACCAGTTCACGAGCGAGCCGCAGGAGCGTCTGGCGGATCGTCTGTTGTCGCTCGCCCCCGAGATGGCCCGGGTGCGATTCGTCTCGGGCGGTTCTGAGGCGAACGAGACGGCGTTGCAGCTGGCACGCCTGTACCACGTGGAACGAGGCGACGAGGACCGCTGGCGCGTCTTCTCGACGGTGCGCGGCCACACTGGCTCGACGATGGGAGCCCTCGCACTCAGCGGTGACCGCTCCGTGCGGGAGCCATACGAGCCCTACCTCGCAACGCACCTGCACGTGCCGCCGGCGGCATGGCGGGCCGATGCGACCGGGGCCGAAGCGCTGGCTGCGATCGACCGTGGGCTGGAAGCGGCAGGCCCGGAGACCATCGCGGCCTTCTTCTGTGAGGCCGTGAGCGCATCGGCACCGGCCGCCTGGGGGCCGACCGACGGGTTCTGGCACGGACTGGAGGAGCGACGGCGCACGCACGGGTTCCTCGTCTGCGTCGACGACGTGGCCACCGGCGTGGGCCGTGTGGGGAGTTGGCTCTCCACGCATCAGCTGCCGATCGAGCCCGACATCGTGACGCTCGGGTCGGGGCTCGGCGCCGGACACGCGCCGCTGGGAGCGGTGCTGTGCCGCCAGCACGTGTACGACGCCCTCGATCGCGGCTCGCGCGAGTTCGACTTGGGGCACACGTGGGACGGCGCTCCCCTTCCGAGCGCGGTGGGGCTCGCGGTGCTCGATGTGATCGAGGAGCGAGACCTCCTCACGAGGGTCCACGACCGCGGGCCCGACCTGAGAGATCAGCTTGCATCGGCCATGGAACCACTCGCGATCGTTCGAGAGGTCCGCGGTCGCGGCTTCCTGTTGGGGGTCGCATTGGCCGGCCACCGTGACCTGCCCTTCCCTCGCTCGACCGCCGAAGACATCGCCAGGCTCGTCGACGACATCGCACTCGAACACGAGCTGCTCGTTCGAACGGTCCATGCGGGGAACGATCCGGAGGCCGGGGTCGAGATGGTGCTCGCTCCGGCGTTCACGAGCACCGACGATGAGCTGGCAGAGATGCTGGAGCGCGCCGCGACGGTGCTCGAGCGGGTGCAGCACAGCGTCGATGCGTCGCCTCGGGGAACGCCGTGAGCGCGGAGTTCGTCCTCCTCGCGGTCCCCGACGTCAACGGGTCCTTGCGCGGGAAGGCGCTGAGGCCCGACGAGTTCGACGCCGCCCTCCGACGGGGCACCGTGATGACGGACCTGATCCTCGGCCTCGACCCGACCGACACCCCGATCTCGGATTACGAGGGATTCGGCATCCGGACCGGTGCAGCCGACCTGATCGTGCATCCCGATCCGGAGACGCTGCGCGAATGCGCGTGGAGACCGGGTTGGCGCGTGTGTCTCGCCACGCCCAGCTGGCCCGACGGTTCACGTTGCGATTTCGCCGTTCGGGAGGTCTTCCGTGCCGCGATCGCCGACCTCGCCGGCGCCGGCCTCGAGCTGATGTCGGCGATGGAGTACGAGATCCGGCTCTGGGATCCCGACGGGAACCCGCTGTCGAGCGGCATCAGTTACAGCCTGAACGAGATCGCAAGCTATGCACGTTTCCTCGATGAGCTCGTCGAAGCGCTGGACGGGCTTCGGGTGACGCTGTCGGCGGTGCACACGGAAGCCGGTCCCGGATTGCTCGAGTTGAACCTCACGCCCGGACGAGGGCTCGCGACCGCCGACGACGCCGTGCTCGTGAAGTTCGCCGTCAAGCAGGTCGCCGCCTCGCTCGGCATACGAGCGAGCTTCCTGGCCAAGACGGTGCCCGGCGAGGAAGGGTCGAGCGGGCACGTCCACATGTCGTGCTGGCAGGCAGAGCGGAACATGTTCGCCGCGCCCAGTCCCACCGATCCCGTGCCGCAGGTCTTCGCCGAGGCTATCGCGGGAGTGCTCGAGCACATGCCGGCAGCCTCCCTGCTGCTGAACCCGACGATCAACTCGTACAAGCGACTCGTGCCCGGATGGTTCGCACCCATCAACGCCACATGGGGCTACGAGAACCGCTCCTGCGCGGTGCGGGCGGTGCGATCCGATCGAGACGACCTGTGGCGATTCGAGTGCCGGAGACCCGGGGCCGACGCCAATCCGTATCTCGCGCTCGCGGCGCTCACCGCGAGCATCGTCGATGGCATCCGCACCTCGGCATCCCCGCCCGAACCGGTGCAGGGTGACGCCTACGCCCTGACCGATGCCCCCGAGCTTCCCGGCTCTCTCGAGGCGGCGCTCCAGGCGTTCGACGACGATCCGGTGCTGCGGGCGGGGCTGGGTTCGGGCTTCTGCAACTACTTCGCGACGTCGCGACGATGGGAGCTCAAGGCCTGGCGCGACACGGTGACGGACTGGGAGCGCGAGCGATACGAGCGAGCCGTCTAGGCACCACACCGTCCTTCCGAAGAAGCGATCGATGCGAAGCACGCTCGAGGGCATGAGCCCAGACCTGTCGTCTTCTCGCTGGTCGATCCGCCGGCTGCCAGCGGAGCCAGCAACGGCTAGCATCCACGCGTGAACGTCGCCGTCCTCGTGAAGTGGGTGCCCGAGCCGCAGGGCACACCGGCCCTCGGTGAGGATCATCTCCTCGTGCGCGAGGGTGCCAACGGTGCGCTGGACCCAGGCGACGAATACGGACTCGAACGAGCATTGCAGCTCGTCGAGCGCGACGGTGGCGACGTGGTCGCGGTCTCGATGGGCCCCGAGGTCGCCAACGCCGCCGTGCAGCGCGCACTCGCGATGGGCGCCTCGCGCGGCGTGCACGTGACCGACCCATCGCTCCGAGGCGCCGACACGTTGGTCACCGCGCGAGTGCTCGCGGCCGTCATCAGGTCTCTGGGTTCGATCGACCTCGTGGTGGCGGCGGTGGAATCGACCGACGGATACACGGGCACCCTGCCGATCACGATCGCCGAGTTGCTCGGCCTCCCCAGCGTCACCTTCGCGACCGCACTCGACGTGGTCGAAGGGGAGCTCCGGGCGGAGCGACAGACCGTTGCCGGGAGCGAGGTGGTGGCGAGTCCGATCCCGGCGCTCGTCACCGTGACGACCGGGGTCGCAGCACCGAGATATCCGAGCCTCAAAGGCGTCATGGGCGCGAAGTCGAAGCCGGTCGACCGGCCCTCGCTCAGCGATCTCGGTCTGAGCAGCGACGACGTGCGCCCGACCCAATCGATCGCCGGGGTCGAGGCCGCGGCCGCGAAGTCCGGTGGTCGAGTGATCGAAGCTGGTCCAGAGACCGCGGTCGAGATCGCCAACCTGCTTGCCGAGGCGCGGGTGATCTGACGTGACATCGGTATGGATATGGGCCGACGTCACGACCAGCGGCGTCGCGTCTTCAGCCCTCGAGTTGCTGACGAAGGCGCGCGAGCTGAGCGATGACGTCGGTGCGGTGGCGCTCGGACCCGGTGCGACCGGCGCCGCAGCGGTGCTCGGTGAGCACGGGGCCGGGGTCGCCTACGTGTCCGACGACGACCGGCTCGTCGAGCCGACGTCCCGCGTGGCGGCGCACACGCTGGCCGCGCTCGTGGCATCGGGGAGTCCCGACGTGGTGTTGTTCCCCTCGTCGTACCGCGCCCGCGACGTCGCGGGACGCCTCCAGGCGCTGACCGGGGCGACGGTGATGGCGAACGCCGTCGATCTGCCCGCGATCCATCGAGCGAGAGCGGAGGTCCTCGGCGGCACCACGATCGTCGACATCGACCTGGCCGGGCCGACCCCGCACCTCGTGCTGCTGCGCCCGCAGTCGTTCGAACCTCGCGAGGTCGGCGGCAGCGCCGATCTCGTCGCGGTCGACGTGGTCGAACCGCCCGGCCTCGCCGATGTTCGGGTGCTCGAACGCAACGACGCCTCGGCCGACGGCACGAAACTCGACGACGCGAAGGTCGTGGTCTCCGGTGGCCGTGGGTTGGGTGGACCCGAGGGCTTCCGGTTGCTCGAGGAGCTCGCCGATGCGATCGGTGGCAGCGCGGTCGGGGCCTCTCGAGCTGCGGTCGACGCCGGCTGGGTGCCCTACGCGATGCAGATAGGTCAGACCGGGGCGACCGTGAAGCCGGAGGTCTACCTCGCGGCGGGCATCAGCGGCGCACTCCAGCACGCCGTCGGCATGAAGGCCTCCCGTCGCATCGTCGCGATCACGAAGGACCCCGAAGCGCCGATCCTGAAGCTCGCAGACTTGGGCGTGGTCGGCGATCTGTTCCAGGTGATCCCGGCGCTCACCGAGGAGGTCAGGCGACGGACCGGGCGCTGAGCG
>JAOUEA010000325.1 GCA_029858935.1 Actinomycetota bacterium | reverse complement strand
CAAGGAAGGCGGCACCGACGGCAAGCGGTGGGTCGCAGCGGTCGACGATTCCCGCGGGCAGGTCGTGACGTACAAGGGCAACGTGATCCAGGCCTTCTACGCGGCCTCCGACGGCGGGCATTCCGACGCCGTTGAGGACGTCTGGCACTCGGGGAACCCCGCGTACGCGGTCCCCTACCTCAAGGCGGAGTGCGACCCCGGAGAAGACACGGGCGCGAACCCCTGGACGGATTGGCAGAAGTCCTACACGGCGGGCGAGCTCACGAACCGGCTCGCCCCCTACACGGGGTCGATCGGCACCGTGCGCGGGTTCCCGAGCGTCCGACGAGGGACGGGTGGTCGGATCATCAAGGCGACCGTACGGGGCGCCTCAGGCCAAGCATCGATCACGGGCTCTGAATTGCGCTGGGCGATCGGCGCGTGGGACGCACGCATCTGGATCAACAAGGACAAGAACATCACTGGGCCGATCCGCGACCGCTACGACGCCTCGATGTGCCGCCCCGGGCTGCCGACCTCACCGATCGAGAGCGTTTCGGGAGGCTCCCGGCAACGGTTCAAGCACGGAGCGATCTTCCGCAACGGTGGCGAGGGCGTCACCGTGTGGCTGCGGGGGTCGATCTACGCCGAGTACAAGTCGATCGGGGGCCCGAAGAGCAAGCTCGGGATGCCTGTGTCGAAGATCGTGCGTGTGAACCCGGGATCGGGTTCTCGCGCGTTGTTCGACAAGGGTCGCATCCTGTCGAAGAAGGGCCTCGGGGCCCACGCGCTGTGGGGTCGTGTCCTCGGCGAGTACCTCGACCGAGGAGGCACGAGCGGTGCGCTCGGCTACCCGACCGGTCGGGTGCACGGAGATGGCAGCGGCGGATCAACTGCCGAGTTCGAGCATGGCGTGATCGTCTGCCCGCAGGGCCAGCCGTGCCGACTCGCCTGATCGCCGATCGAGGGTGGTCGCTCAGCAGTCGTCGGCTGCGTTCGGCTCCGGAGCGTTCGACGTGCAGGCGAAGGCCTCGGCGAAGCCGTTCGCGATCGTCCTCGCCTGCCCCGGCGTGATGCCGTCGGGGCAGGTCTGCAGCTGGTCCCATGCGGCCAGCGCCACCGCCGTGCCGGCGGGCAGTCCGTCGTAGGGGGCCGAGACCGTCATCTGACGATCGCTCGCGACACCCTTCAACGCATCGATCACTTTGGGCGAGGCCGCGCCGTCGCCGTCGGCCCGGTAGTACAGCATGACCCCCGAGTGCTCGAGGAAGTGCACCACTGCCGGCTCGCTTCCGACGGGCTGGTCGTAGGAATCGGGTGTGCCCGGCAGCACCTGGTTCCCGTAATGCTGACCTGATGTCGCCGGTGCTTGTGCGTAGGTGATGGGGGTGCCTTCGGCGACGTGCTGGTTCGACGCGGCGTTGCCGTCGGGCCGCTGCACACCGGTGCACCCGGCCTCCTGCGCCGCCGCAACGGCGGCCTGCGGGATGCTCCCGGGGCTCGCGGCCTTCGTCAGCCAATAGAACACGCCGACGCCGACGATGCCGGCCACGCTGAACACCGCCGCTCGCCGAACGAATGCGTGGCGCTGTGCCCGCTTGCGCTGGGCTTCGCGCGCGGCCCGGGCTTCCTCTTTCCGCTCTCGACGGGCCTCGGAGGCGCTCGACGCCGAACCCTGCTTCGACTCGGTCGCTCGTGCCGCGCGGCGCTTCTTGTTCTTGTTCGTCATCGCTACATCGCCGCGCCGCGCTCGGGGGCCTCGCCCGCGTAGTCCCGATCCAGCGTGGTGGGGAACGAGTATTGGCTCGTGAAGTCGAACGCCGCCGCGAGGCTCGGCGTCGCACACGTTTCGAGGCGCCGCCAGCTCACCAAGGCCATCGTCACGCCGCTCGGCAGCTGGCCGCCGGCGCCCTCGTAGTCGTACGGAGCGACGATCACACGATCCTGTCCGACCGCGTCGCTCTGATCGTAGAAGGCTCTGATCTCGTCGATCTGCGCCTGCGGTGCGTCGGGCGCGTACCAGACGACCGAGCCACCGTGCTCGAGCGAGTGCAGCAGCGTGCCGAGGTCGGGAGGCGAGGTGTACACGCCCGCCGGGAGCGTGCTCGCACCCAGATGTGGACCCGAGGCAGGGGGGATGCTCGGATATGTGTTCAGTGGTGGCATCGCCGTGAACCGTTCATCGCCGTCGACGTGTGCCTGGTCTGCGTAGTCGGGTGACGATTGATCCGCCCCGCCGTAGAAATCCGTCGTCTGTACTTCGGTGCACCCTGCGGCTTCCGCG
>JAOUEA010000326.1 GCA_029858935.1 Actinomycetota bacterium | reverse complement strand
GAGGTCCCCACGCGCGGCTCGCAACCCGCTGTAACAGGCCGCCCCGAAACCGGGCGTCGGCTCGATCACGACCCGAGCCCCGAGCGATCGGGCGATCTCCCCGGACCCGTCGGTCGAACCGTTGTCCACGACGAGTGGCTCGCAACCCTCGGGCATCCGTTCGAGGACCCATGGCAGCGCCTCAGCCTCGTCGAGAACAGGCAGGATCACGTCGATCACGGACGAAGTGTCGCGGGTGTGCATTACGGGTTCCTTACAGGCCACGCGCCCCCCATTGTCGCTCGGGGATGCGGTGTGGTGTCGGGTTAATGTCTTCGAAACAACGTTCGTGCATGCTGCGTTGGTGGATGACATGCGTGTCTTGGTGGTCGACGACGAGCCGATGGTTCGCGAGGTGCTCGCGCGATACCTGGCGCGCGAGGGCTTCGATGTCGACACCGCCGACGACGGCGAACAAGCGCTGGACCGGTTCGGGGCATCGACGCCCGACCTCGTGCTGCTCGACCTGATGCTCCCCCACATCGACGGGCTGGAGGTCTTCAGGCGCATCCGTGCCAACACCGCGGTGCCGGTCATCATGCTCACGGCTCGCGGTGAGGAGACCGACCGCATCGTCGGGCTCGATCTCGGCGCCGACGATTACGTGACCAAGCCCTTCTCACCCCGAGAAGTCGTGTCTCGGGTGCGTGCCGTGTTGCGTCGCACGGGCGCCTCGCCGAGCAAGCAGACGACGCTGCAGGCAGGCGACATCGAGATCGATCTGGCCCGGCACGAAGTGCGCAAGGGAGGCGAGCCCCTGAAGCTCACGCGCAAGGAGTACGAACTGCTCGCCCACCTCATGGAGAGCCCGGGCGTGACCTTCACCCGGACACAGCTCTTGGAAGACGTGTGGGACTTCGCGTGGGACGGCGATAGCGCCACCGTGACCGTTCACGTCCGCCGAGTGCGCGAGAAGATCGAGGACGACCCTTCCCATCCCACACACCTGGTCACGGTGTGGGGCATTGGCTACCGGTTCGAGCCGTGAGCGGGTCGCCCGGCACCGGCTGGCGCACCATCGGACTGGTCGCCCTCGTCGCTGCGGCAGGGGCGGCGGGCACAGTGGCGGTCGCCGCCGCATTGGGGGTCGACGCCACCGACCGTGCGCACCTGGTGGCCTACCTCGTCCCGGCGGCCGTCGTCACCGTGATCGCGGCGGTCCTCGCCCGGCTGCTGCTCGAACGCGCCTCACTCGGTCAGCGCTTCGTCGCGGTGGCGTTGATCGCTGCGGGCATCGCGATCGCGAACATCGGCGTGCTCTCGATGCAGATGGCGGTGAGCGACCACGACGCGACGCTGATATCGGTGCTGTTGGTGTACTCGGCAGCAGCAGGCGTCGCCGGCGCCCTGGTGGTCGCACGATCGTCATCGGCAGCCATCGAGCGCCTCGGGCACGCCGCGAAGCGGCTCGGCGATGGCGACCTCGAGACGCGCGTCGGGTCGCTCGACGCCGGTCCCGAACTGGACATGCTCGCGAGCACACTCGACGACATGGCCGCGCAGCTGGAGCGATCGCAGTCGAGGGAACGGGAGGCCGAGTCGATGCGACGCGATCTCATCACGACCGTTTCGCACGATCTCAGAACACCGCTCGCATCGCTGCGCGCCATGGTCGAGGCGATCGACGATGGCGTCGTTGCCGACCCGCCCAGCCTGCAGCGGTACGCAGCGGAGATGCGCCGTTCCGTGCACCAGCTCTCCGACATGGTCGACGATCTGTTCGAGCTGACCCAACTCGACGCAGGAGCCATCGAAGCCGAGACCGCGCGGGCGCGGCTCGAGGAAGTCGTCGAGGCGGCCCTTGCGGCGGTCGAGATGACCGCCGGCGAGAAGGGCCTCTCGCTCGAGAGCGAGATCGCCGGAGCCGAGGATGTGTCGTGCTCCCCTCGGATGACCAGGGTCCTGCAGAACCTGCTGGTCAACGCCGTGCGCCACACGCCGTCCGACGGCACCGTTCGCATCGAGGCCGAGCGCCGTGGCGATCGACTTCACCTCGCGGTCCAGGACACGGGCCACGGGATCGCCCTCGAGGACCTGCCGCGCGTGTTCGATCCGTTCTTCCGTGGCGACCCCGCACGCTCAGGTCCAGGTGCCGGGCTCGGACTCGCGCTCGCCAAGCGCATCGTCGAGGCGCTCGGTGGGCGCATCGAAGTGCGATCCGCCCCCGCCGCGGGATGCCGGTTCGCGATCGATCTGCCCGCGGGAAGTGTTTCCGAGGTCGTTC
>JAOUEA010000324.1 GCA_029858935.1 Actinomycetota bacterium | reverse complement strand
GGTGGCAAAGGACTCGACCTGCGGCTTGCGACGCTTCCGACGGTCTACGGCGAGAAGGTCGTGATCCGCATCCTGGACAAGTCCCAGGCCCTGTTGAAGCTCGAAGATCTCGGCTTCCTCGAGGATCCGTACAAGCGGTTCGCGCAGTCGTTCCGCAAGCCCTACGGCGCGATCCTCGTCACGGGCCCGACCGGCTCGGGCAAGTCCACGACGATGTACTCGACGCTCAACATCCTGAACGAGGAAGACAAGAACATCATCACCGTCGAGGACCCGGTCGAGTACCGGCTGAACGGCGTCAACCAGATGCAGGTGAACCCAAAGGCCGGGCTCACGTTCGCGAGCGCGCTGCGCTCGATCCTGCGAGCCGACCCCGACATCGTGCTGATCGGTGAGGTGCGCGACAAGGAGACGGCCACGATCGCGATCGAGGCCGCGCTGACCGGGCACCTGGTGCTGACCTCGCTGCACACCAACGACGCGCCGAGCGCGATCACGCGGCTCACCGAGATGGACGTCGAGACGTTCCTGGTCGCCTCAGCGATCGACTCGGTGGTGGCCCAGCGACTGGCCCGCAAGTTGTGTGAACGCTGCAAGGTCGCCTACCAGCCCGAGGAGCCCGAGCTCATGGCGGCAGGCTTCCCCGAGTGGCTGTGGCCGGAGATCACCCAGATCTACCGGGGCCAGGGGTGCGCGGCGTGCGCGAACACCGGGTACCGCGGGCGCATGGGGCTCTACGAGGTGATGCCGATGACCGAGGAGATCGAGCGACTGACCGTCGACCGAGCCTCATCGGAAGTGATCAAGGCCACGGCGATCCAGCAGGGCATGATCAGCCTGCGCGACGACGGCCTCGAGAAGGTCCGCATGGGAGTGACGTCGATCGAGGAAGTCGCGAGGGTGGTGAAGTGACGTGAGCATGGCAACGCAGCAGGAAGAGGACGTACAGATCCCGATCCCCGAGCTGCTCGGGGCGCTGATGGACCACGAAGGCTCCGACCTGCACCTGACGGCAGGTGCGCCGCCGGTCGTGCGCGTGCACGGGGAGTTGGAGCGGCTCGAGGGCTATCCGGCCCTGTCCCCGCGAGCGCTGCAGGGCATGATCTACGCGATCCTGCCCCAGAAGCTGCGCGAGCGATTCGAGCAGGAGCTCGAGCTCGACATGTCGTACTCACTGCCCGGCCGGGCGAGATTCCGCGTGAACGTCTACATGCAGCGCGATGCCATCGGTGCCGCGTTCCGGGTGATCCCGTTCGAGATCAAGCAGATCGACGATCTGGGCCTGCCGACGGTGGTGGCGGACCTCGCCCGCTTCCAGCGTGGATTCGTGGTCGTGACGGGCCCGACCGGGTCGGGCAAGTCCACGACGCTCGCCTCGATGGTCGATGTGGTGAACACCGAGCGGCACGGCCACATCATGACCGTGGAGGACCCGATCGAGTTCCTGCACAAGCACAAGAGCTGCATCGTGAATCAGCGTGAAGTGGGCGCCGACACGCACGGGTTCGGCTCCGCGTTGAAGCACGTGCTGCGCCAGGACCCCGACGTGATCCTCGTCGGCGAGATGCGCGACCTCGAGACGATCTCGACCGCGATCACGGCGGCCGAGACCGGCCACCTCGTCTTCGCCACGCTTCACACGCAGGATGCGCCGCAGACGATCGACCGCATCATCGACGTCTTCCCGCCGCATCAGCAGCAACAGGTGCGGGTGCAGCTGTCGACCACGTTGATGGGTGTGGTGACCCAGCAGCTCATCCCGACGGCCGACGGTCAGGGTCGCGCCGTGGCTTGCGAGGTGCTCGTGACGACCCCGGCGGTCCGCAACCTCATCCGCGAGGGCAAGGTGCACCAGATCTACTCGTCGATGCAGGCCGGCGGGCGTTTCGGCATGCAGACGATGGACATGTCGCTCGCCCAGCACGTGAAGGCAGGTCGCATCACCCAGCAGCTCGCGTTCGAACGTTGCCACGATCCCGAGGAACTCCAGCGGCTCATGGGCGGTGGTGCCATCGGCGGCGCACCGGCCGACGGTGGAGGCGCCATGGACATGGGTGGCGGCATGGTCATGGGCGGGATGTAGGGGAGACACGAGATGCCGCAGACGTTCCAATACAAGGTTCGCGATCGATCGGGCAACATGGTCACGGGCACGCTCGTGGCCGACAGCGAGATGCTCGTGCTCCAGCGGCTGCGCGAGATGGGCTACACGCCCCTCGAAGTGGGCAAGGAGAAGAAGGGCGTCAACTTCGAGATCAACATCAAGAAGGCCAAGGTC
>JAOUEA010000323.1 GCA_029858935.1 Actinomycetota bacterium | reverse complement strand
CACCCTCGAGACGGGCCGCCCCGAGAACGTCGGCTACTACGAGCGGCTCGGGTTCAGAGTGGTGCTCGAAGGGGAACCGGCGCCCGGCGGTCCTCACGTGTGGTTCATGCGGCTCGATCCGTAACGCGCTACGTGGAGTCGGCGAATCTCTCGATCTCGTCGGTGTGCTCCGCATAGTGCAAGAACGTCTCGTCACTGAACCACGACGCGGCCGTGTCGTCGACCTCGGACAGCGCCTCCAGCGCCGAACGAGCCTTCGCGCGACATGCTTCCGCGGCAGCGACCGACTGTTCCCATGTGAGCGACTTGGACTCCTCGGCCCACCCATCGTTCATCGCCTGCCACTGCTCTTGAGGCTGCTCCTCGTCGACGAACGTGCCGCTCGCCATCTGCTCGAGCCGTTGACCGGTGAGCTCGGCGTACTTGCCGCTGTGGAACACCAGGTCCGACACCGACCAGTCCGGCACGACCCCGGCCACGGTGCGCAGCTCGGCGGGCACGCGCTCGGCGGCCGTCAGAAGCGCGCTCCAGGCGGCTTCCTCCCGTCGCAGCAGCTCCTGCCGGTCGGCCGTCATCAGCGGGTCCTCGGGAACCCGAGATCGACGCTCGAGGTGCCGGGGTCGGGCCAGCGTTCGGTCACGACCTTGCCCCTCGTGTAGAAGTTGATGCCTTCGGGTCCGTACATGTGGGTGTCGCCGAACAGCGAGTCCTTCCAACCTCCGAACGAGTAGTAGCCCACGGGCACGGGGATCGGCACGTTCACGCCGACCATGCCGGCCTGTACATCGAACTGGAAGGCGCGCGCGGCGCCGCCGTCACGCGTAAAGATCGCGGTGCCGTTGCCGTAGGGGTTGTCGTTCACGAGTCGCAGCGCCTCGTCGTAGGTGTCGACGCGCATCACCTCGAGCACGGGACCGAAGATCTCGTCCTTGTAGGCGTCCATGTCGGTCGAGACATGGTCGATCAACGAGACACCCAGGAAGAACCCCTCGCTCTCCCTGTACAGCCCCAGCTGACGGCCGTCCTCGACGATCGTCGCGCCCTGCTCCCGGGCCGAGTCGAGATATCCCGCCACCTTGTCTCGATGCTCGCGCGTCACGAGGGGGCCCATCTCGGATTCGGGATCGAGGCCATGGCCGATCTTCACCTCGGGAAGGCGCGTCTTGATCGCCTCGACGAGTCGGTCGGCCGCGTCGCCGACCGCCACCGCGACGCTGATCGCCATGCACCGCTCACCCGCCGACCCGTACGCGGCACTCACCGCAGCATCTGCGGCCATCTCGATGTCGGCGTCGGGCAACACGACCATGTGGTTCTTCGCGCCGCCGAGTGCCTGCACCCGCTTCCCGTTGGCGGTGCCGGTCGAGTAGATGTATCTCGCGATCGGCGTGGAGCCGACGAACGACACCGCCTCGACGTCGGGGTGGGTGAGCAGCCGATCGACGACCACCTTGTCGCCCTGCACGATGTTTAGGACACCGTCGGGCAGGCCGGCTTCCTTGAGGAGCTCCGCCACGTACAGCGAGGCGCCGGGGTCCTTCTCGGAAGGCTTCAACACGAACGTGTTCCCACAGGCGATCGCGTTGGCGAACATCCACATGGGCACCATCGCCGGGAAGTTGAACGGCGTGACACCGGCGACGACCCCGAGCGGCTGGCGGATCGAGTAGACGTCGACGCCGGTCGAGGCCTGTTCGGTGAACCCACCCTTGAGCAGGTTGGGCAGCCCGGTTGCGAACTCGATGTTCTCGAGCCCCCGTGCCACCTCCCCCATCGCGTCGGAGAGCACCTTGCCGTGTTGGTCGGTGATCTGACGCGCGATGTCGGCCCGATGCTCGTGCACCGTCTCACGGATGCGGAACATGATGTCGGCACGCTTCGACAGCGACGTTCGGCGCCACGACGTGAAGGCCTCACGCGCCGTCTCGACCGCGAGGTCGACCTCCGGCACGCTCGCGAAGTCGACCTCGTGGGTCTGCTCACCGGTCGCCGGGTTGTAGACGGGCCCGCTGCGCCCGCTCTCGCCGGGCACGAGCTTGCCGCCGATCCAGTGGCTCAAGCGGTCCATCGTTACCAACTCCCCCTCAGTCGACCCCGATGCTATCGAAGGGTGCACCAAGGGTCGCGACCGAGAGAAGGCACGGGGAACGAGCAGGGTAGCCCTCTCACGCAACTCGGTTGCGCGCCGAGCGCGAAAGGCCCATCATCCGCACGTTCGAACTTCACGGGAGGCGAGCGATGGGACAGTTCGATTCGGTGCTGAGCAACCCGCAGTCGCGGCGCGCATTCCTTCGGTCGAT
>JAOUEA010000322.1 GCA_029858935.1 Actinomycetota bacterium | reverse complement strand
ATCGGTCACGTGGTCAACGTGTCGTCGACGGGCCACGGCAGCTCGAGCGCGTCAAGCACGTTGTCGAGATCGCCCGGGGAGTGCCCGCATCGTGTGAAGTAGTGGGCGAGCTCGCTACGGTGCTGCGTGCCATGGCTGACGATGTGGGACACGACGAGCCATCGGGGCCGCACGAAGTCGTTCTCCGTGCCCCACGGCTCCGCCAGTCCTTCGTCATCGAGCGACTCGACGAACCGACGGAGTCGCACGTCTTCCTCGATACAGAACGTATGGAGTGCCCTTAGATCGTCGAGCACGATCCCCTGGTCCCACACGTAGCTGTCTCCCACGTCGTTGCCGACGCAGAACTCCCGCCAGCTCCAATCGACGTCGACCAAGTGACGGATCGTGTCGAATGCGCTCCCGTGGTCGAGTACTCCGTCCTTTCGGAGTTCCTGGTCGGAGAGGTCCGCCGCGGTCGTCAGGATCCGGTCGTTGGCCCACGCGTGGTATCGAACGAAGGCGATCAGCGAATCGCGGTCCATCGGCCAACTGTAGCGAGCGCTGTCGTTCGGCGTCGTCCGGCGGCCCGCGCGGTAGGCGCGCGACTCCTCGAGGCGCCGAGGAGCAGGTGGGTGGCCATCACATGCGATCGATCGCTCGGACGTCAGCCCGTGGTCCGTATCTGGGCGCCCTGATGCCACCGGCCTCGAGCAGTCGCTGCACGCGGCCGCGCTGACCCGCGTAGGGTGCGAGCAACTCGAGCATGCGCGCGTCGTCGCCGCGGGGCTCGCGCGCCAGCGCCCACGCCACCACGTTCGGCAGGTGGTAGTCCCCGATCGAGATGGCGTCGGCGTTGCCAAGCGCCAGCCGGGCGACTTCGGCCGCGGTCCACGGCCCGATGCCCGGGAACGTCTGGAGCTCGGCGAGGGCCTCTCCGGGAGAACCTGCGGCGACCTCATCGATCGCTGTGGCGCGGCGACAGAGCGTGATCAGGCGCTCCGCTCGGCGGCGCTCTACCCCGAACCGATGCATCCGGTACGACGGCATCGCGGCCACCGCGGCAGGGTCGGGGGGCAGGACGAGTTCGGCCGGCCCGGGCGCCGGCTCGCCGAGGGCGAGGGTCAGCCGGCGGTACGCACGTCTGGCCTCGAGTCCCGTGACCTTCTGCTCGAGAACGGCCGGGATCAGCGCCTCGGTCGGGCGACCGGTCCGCGTGAGCTTGACCCCTCGCAGTCTGCGGTGAAGATCGGCGATCAACCGATGGTGCGGCCTGAACGCTCGATCGTCGTCGAGCAGGCCGGCCCAGGCGGGAACCCGGTCGAGGATCTCGTCGGCGCCCGGGCCCCATGCTTCCGCCGCGAGGCTCCCGGCCCGAAGCGCGAGGTGGAGCGTGGCCGGCCCGTTCGTCGTGCGCGTCGCTCGCCACACCTCACGCTCGCCGACTCGCATCGTGGGATCGCCGGAACCCCGCTGCAGCGGCAAGAGCGTACGCCGAAGATCCAGCGCTCCTTCGATCCGGAAGGTGCGCATGATCCTGGTCGCCACGACCGACGCCTAGTCCAGGGTCGGCGCGGTCCGCTCGCCGAGCGCGACGGCGATCGCGCGCACGTCGTCGGGCCCCGTGCCGCAGCATCCGCCGACGAGGCCGGCCCCGGCGTCGACGAGCGCGCGCGCCACACGCGCCATGTCGACTTCGGGCCCACCGGTCCAGACCTTCTCCGTCGCGTCCCAGTCGCCACCCCGATTCGGGTACGCGACGACCGGCATCGGAGTGATCGCGGTGAGACGGCCGACCGCATCGAGGGCGGCTGTGGGAGGCGAGCAGTTCACTCCGACCGCGACGATCGAGCTCGACGCGAGAACGACCTCGACCGCTGCCTCCAGCGATGCTCCGTCGGCGAGGTGGCCGCCGTCCCGCAGCGAGAACGAGCACCAGGCGGGCGTCGGATCGCCGAGGTGGTCAAGGGCCTCGACAAGCGCTTCCGCCTCGATCATCGCGGGGATCGTCTCGATCGCGAGGAGGTCGGGGCCAGCCTCGATCAGCGGCTCGAGCCGGACCTCGTGGAACTCCCGCAGTGTCCGGCGGGCGACACCGTAGTCGCCCCGGTACTCGGACCCGTCGGCGAGCACGGCTCCGTACGGTCCGATCGAGGCGGCGACCAGGGGCCGCGGTCGCACTCGCTCCCGCGATCCGGTTGTCGCGAGCCACTCGCTGCGGGCGCGAGCCGCGAGCTCGACGCTGCGTCGCAGCAACGTCGCCGTTCCCGCGCGATCGATGCCTCGGGCGGCGAACCCCTGCTCGCTGGCCTGGTAGCTCGCGGTGATCGCGACATCGGCGCC
>JAOUEA010000088.1 GCA_029858935.1 Actinomycetota bacterium | reverse complement strand
CCAGGTCGTCTTCGACGTGGGGTAGAAGGTCAACGGCACCACCACGAGTACGGTCACGCTCGCGATCGTCAGCGGCAGCACCGGCACGTCGGGCACCGTGAGCACGAGGCCCACGACCAGCACGACGATCCACAGGCCGATCGCAACGAGGTAGTTGAGCACCATGGCGCCGAGGTAGCCGCCCTCTTCCTTCTCGAAGCGCCACTCGCACCGAGGGCACGACGTGCGCATCGAGAACCACGACCGGAACGTATCGCCCTCGCCGCACCGGGGGCACCGCTTGCGGAGCCCGCGCATCAGGGTCGCTGCCGTGCCGGTCTCCGGGTAGAGGGGAACGCGCTCCCCGCCGGAGCGGTCGGCCACCGGGTCCAGCGCGTCGTAGGGGTCAGGCGTCGTAGATCACCCAGAACTTCACGATGCGCTTGCGGATCACCCACGTACCGGCCGAACCCTTGGGCGTGACGAGCACGTCGCCGGTGCCGACCGTGAGGGTGCGCCCGTCGTCGGTCACGATGTCGGCGTCGCCCTCGAGGATGAGCGCGACCTCGTCGTAGGGCCGTTCGAACGACCACGTGTCGGGGTCGCGTTCCCAGAAGCCCGTCGAGACCGCACCGCCGCCGGCCGAGAAGACGTCGGCTTCGCGTCCGCCCGACGGGATCTCGCCCGGAGGGTCGACCAGGGGCCTCCACGTGTCGCGTTCTGCCGATCGCACCACGCGGATCGCCGCGTCTCGCACCACGTCGCTCATCTGCCGCGTCGCCTCCTGCGGGGCCGCTCGGCCCCCCGCGCAGAGGCTACCGGGCTACGACTTCCGGTGGGTCCGCCGTGACACGCAGCAGGGGTATGCTTGCGCGACCATGCCGAGGCAGCCAGCAAACCGGCCGAGACGCACCCCACTGGGTCGCAACAAGCGCGCCGAGCTCGGGGTCATCGACTTCACGCTCGCCAAGCGTGCCCTGCTCCGCGACGCCAAGGTAGGGGTGCTCGGGCTCAGCGAGATCTGCGACGCTCACCCCGAGCTGCTGCGAGCCGCGAAGCACGTCGGGGAGCCCACGAAGCATGACTGTCCGGTCTGTGGCACGGTCAAGCTCGTGTTGCTCGCATATGTGTACGGCGAGGGGTTGCGCGATCAGAACGGCCGTGTCTGGTCGATCGACACCGGCCTGCGCATGACCGCGGCGAACCCCGGTGCGAGCTGCTACGTCGTCGAGGTCTGCACGAACTGCCAGTGGAACCACCTGCGCGAGGCCTTCACGGCCCGCCGCCGCGAAGCCGGCTAGGGCGCCATTCGCTGCGGCATCTGCGCCGCAACCGTATCTCCATCGCTCCGTCACATCGATGGGCCATGGTCTGAGCGACCCGGCCGATACAATCAAAGCTCGTGGCCACAGGTACCTCCACACGGCCCGGTGAGGCCAAACACGTTCCGAAGCACACTCCCAACAAGCGGAAGAAAGGCTTCTTCCGTCGGTTCTGGTGGGTGTTCGTGCTTGTGCCCGTGCTCGTCATCGCCACGCTTGCCGGCTCGATCTACATGGCGTACGCACGCATCGATCTCCCCGAGACCCTGCCGCCGATCCGCACCAGCTTCCTGTTCGATCGCAACGGCGTGCAGCTCACGTCGCTGCACGGCGACGTCGACCGCGAGATCGTCGGGTTGAACCAGATCTCGGACAACCTCGAGCACGCCGTGCTCGCGACCGAGGACGCCGGCTTCTACGAACACCCGGGCATCGACGTGCGCGGCATCATCAGCGCGGCATGGACCGACCTCGTGAAGCGCGACACGGTCGTCGGGGCCTCGACGATCACCCAGCAGCTGGTGAAGAACGTCTACGCCGGTCAGTACATCGAGCATCCCAACGGCGCGCGCGAGTACCTGACGCCGCCGCGCACCATCAAGGAGAAGGTCCGTGAGGCGCTGCTCGCGATCAAGGTCGAGCAGGAGCTCACCAAGGATCAGATCCTCGCGAAGTACCTGAACACGGTGTACTTCGGCCACGGCGCCTACGGGGCGGAGGCCGCAGCCAGAACCTACTTCGACGTGCACGCATCTGAGCTGACCGTGAACCAGTCCGCGGTGCTGGCCGCGGTGCTGCATGCGCCGAGCCTCTACGACCCGATCAAGAGCAAGTTCGACAACAAGTTCCGTCGTGACTACACGCTCGACCAGATGGCCGGGTACGGGTACATCCCGCAGAGCGAGGCGACCCGGTTGAAGGCTCGGCCGTGCTGTGGCATCCCCGCGTCACAGAAGGACGCATCCGATCGCATCTCGAGCCCCGCCGGCTCGGAATACTTCGTGGAATGGGCTCGCTCCGACCTCTTCGAGCGCTATGGCAGCGCTCGCGTGTACGGCGGAGGCCTCCAGATCACGACCACGCTCGACCTGAAGTTGCAGCGCATGGCGGAAGCTGCGGTCGACGCGAACCTGCCCGATTCCGACTACAACCCCGACGCCGCGCTCGTCACGATCGACAACGCCACCGGCGAGGTGCTCGCGATGGTCGGCGGTCGAGATTGGCAGGAGTCGAAGTTGAACCTCGCGACGTTGCCGTGCGAGGGCTGCGGGCGCCAAGCCGGCTCGGCGTTCAAGCCCTTCACGCTGGCCGCCGCGCTCGACCAAGGGTTCGCCCTCAGAGGTCAGTACTGGTCGGGCCCGTCGACGATCACGATCCCCGACCAACGATGCGCGGGGCCCGACGGGCTGTGGACGCCCACGAACGCCGGCGATAGCTCTGCGGGAACCGTCGATCTGTACGGCGCTACGGTGAACTCGGTGAACACTGTCTACGCTCAGCTCGTCGCGGCACTCGATGGGGGCCCGGACGACGTCGTGCAGATGGCCCATCGGCTCGGTATCCAGTCGGAGCTGCCGTCGGTCTGCTCGATCACCTTGGGGAGCGTGCAGATCAATCCGCTCGAGATGGCGAACGCATACTCGACGCTTGCGTCCGACGGTGTGTATCACCGGGCGAATCCGCTGCTCGCGGTCGATAGGGCGAACGGGCAGCCCGCCGATCGCAAGGTCTCGTCGCCCTCCAGGCCGAAGTTCGACACTCCCGACGTGCCCAGGGCTGTCACGTCGGCGCTGCAAGGCGTGGTGCAAGGCGGCACCGGATCGTCGGCGGCGATCTTCCCGTGGCCCGCGGCGGGCAAGACCGGCAGCGCGCAGGACAACGTCGACGCCTGGTTCTGTGGCTACACCGTGCAGCTCTCGACCTGTGTCTGGGTCGGCTATCCCGAGGAACAACGCCCCCTGATCAACGTCGCCGGGGTGCCCGTCGTCTACGGCGGCACCATCCCGGCCGCCATCTGGCACGACTTCATGCTCGAGGCCATGTCGTACGGGCAAGACGAGTGGGGTTGGGAACCGACGGCGTTCTCGACCGAGTTCTCGCTCACCGGGACCGAGGGGGCGCCGACGCCCGTGTCGTCGCCCGCGCCGAGCGTGTCGCCGTCGCCGAGCGAGGAACCCTCCCCGAGCGAAGAGCCCTCCCCGAGCGAGGAACCGTCGCCGACCGAGGAGCCATCACCCACAGAGGAACCGTCGCCGACCGAGTCTCCGCCCCCGTAGCGACTACGAGGCTTCGTGCATCGAAGCGCCGCCCTGCGATGCGGCGAGCTCGTCCAGCGGCAGCGACGCAACGATCGAAGTGCCCCGTCCGGGCGAGGACCGCACCACGAGCGAGCCGCTCGCGAGCTCGACCCGTTCCCGCATCGATGCGAGCCCGACCCGGCCGTCGCGGAGGAAGTCGCGCGCGAGCCCGGCGTCGAACCCTTGGCCGTCGTCCTCGATCTCGACCCGAAGCTGCGATTCGTTGGCCTGCACCATGACCATCACCTGGCTCGCCTTCGAGTGCTTCGCGGCGTTGCTCAACGCTTCCTGCACGACTCGGTAGGCGAGCGTCTCGAGGTCCTCGGGTAGCGGCACGTCGACCCGGCCCGCGAACTCCGTATCGACACCTTGGTCGGAACCGAAGCGCACCAGAGTCTCTCTGAGCGCCGGCAGCAGGCCGCGCTCCTCGAGCACCGGCGGGCGCAGCCCCGACATCAGCCGGCGAAGGGCGTCGGCCTCGCCGGCGAGTTCCTCACGGATCTTGGTGAGCACCTCGATGCCCTCGTCGACGTCGCCCGCCCGGATCATCAACAGCGCCGCCTCGAGCGAGAGCGACGCCGCGCTCACGCCCTGCACCGGACCGTCGTGCAGGTCGCGCGCGATCCGGTTGCGCTCGGCCTCGATCGCGGCGTTGGTCCGACGCATCAGCCGGCTGCGATCCTCGTCGCGGTCCTGCAGGAACTGGAACAGCGATCGGATCGTCTGGTCGGCTACCCGCGCGGCGGTCACGTCGCGCACGAGCAGCAATGTCCGGGGCGGCGTGGTGGGCACCTCGGACCGGCGCGACTCGAGATGCAGGATCTGTCCGTCGGGCCTTGAGATCTGCGACTGGCCGCCAGTGCGCAGCCCCGCAAACGCCTCGTCGGCACCTACGACGACCGACGCAACCGCCGTCCATGGCTGATCCTCGATCGACTCTTCCGGCAGCGACACCATCTCGGCGAACGCCTCGTTGGCCCGGAGCACGATGCCGTGTTCGTCGAGCTCGACGATGCCGTCCTCGGCGGTCTCGAACACCAGTCGCAGGTGCTCCTCGGATTGGCGGAGCGTTTCGTTCGCCTCCCGCACGCGTTCGAGCGCCTGGTCGGTCTCGCCAAGTGCGCGCTCCTTCTCCTCGAGCGCGTCCCGGGTCTCACGGTGTGCGAGCGTGCTCGCCGTCTGGTTGGACAGGATGCGCGCGGCGATGCCGGCTCCGAGCAGCAGGATGATCGCCGTCGACTGCGCCCCTGCCACCCCGCGTTCGTCATCGAAGATCGCTACGACCGCGAGCGCTGCGCACGCCGTCACGACCGAGACGCTCGTGAGCACCGGACGGACCCATCGACGTGGCGGCGAAAGGATCGCGGAATCAGCGCTCGCGGGGCCCGTGAACACGACCCAGGCCGCGAGGGCGAGTGGTCCGAGCATGAACGGGAAGTCGATCGAGGCGATCGTGCCGTCGAAGCTTCCGCGGGTCCAGTGCCAGCCGAACGTCGCGGTCGCCGCCGCCATGCTCGCGAAGATGCCGAACAGCACGAGGTGCCGGCGCGACGGCTTCCACAGGAGCAGGGCTCCGATCGTGGCCAACTGCGTCGCGGTGAGCACGCTGAAGATCGCCGCGGTCATCGATGCCTGCGGACTCGCGTCGAAGGGCCGAACGACCACGTACATCAGCGCCGTGACCGACGCCGCGATCAAGAACACATCGGTGGCGATCTCGATGGTGTCGCGCTCGTCGAGGTGGTGGCGGAACTCCCCCCGGGCGAACTCGACGATCGGCACGAGCAGCAGGACGAAGGCCAGGTCGCTCAGGCGTGGCCGGTACACGCCCCTGCCGTTGACGTCGCTCACGAGGAACAAGACGTTGACCGCACCGATCATGAACATCGCGTAGGCCAGGGGCACGGTTCCTCGCCACGCGTCGCCCTTGCCGACCGCCCGCAAGATGATGCCGCCCGACAGGAGACACGCGCCGGCGACCATGACTTCGCTCGCGAGACCCTGCTCCCGCGAGCCCGCAGGGAACCACAGATAGGTCACGACGATGGCAAGCGCGGCGGTGCCGAGGACCACGCCCGTGCCCAGATGGGCGCGCGCGCGTTCGCGAGCGGAGGTGTCACTCATACGGAATCAATGATGCCCGCTCCGAGCGTCGGACTCCATCACCCGACCGGGGGTCGTTGCAGACCGGACGGACTAGCCCGTCGAGGGGAGTGCCGCGCGGAACGGCCCCGCCGAGCGGCCCAGGCACAGCGGTCGACGCCTACTCGATCAAGCGGCGGCGGAGGGCTTCTGCGACGGCGGCCGTGCGATCCGAGGCCCCCAGCTTCTCGAAGATGTGTTCGAGGTGCGTCTTCACCGTATCGGGAGAGATGTAGAGACGCTCGGCGATGTCGCGGTTCGTGTGTCCGAACGCGAGCAGCTGCAGCACTTCGATCTCACGGGCCGTCAGGGTCTCGGCCTTTCGGTCGCGTTCCTTGGCCGTGGAGAGCTCTTCGGCCAGCGCTACCACGAGCTGGGGGTCGATGACCATGTTGCCGCCGGCGACCAGGCGCACGGTCTGGATGAGGTGCTCGGCGTCGCGCGCCTTCAACACGTAGCCGCGGGCGCCCGAGCGCACGGCTTCCACCACGAACTGCCGGTCGTCGTAGGCGGTGAGCATGATCACACCGATCTCGGGCCACCTGTCGCGGATCTCGCGGGCCGCTTCGAGACCGTCCATCTCGGGCATGCGGATGTCGACCAAGGCGATGTCGGGGGTGCCGTTGCCGATGAGCTCGAGCAGTTCCTTGCCGTCTGCGGCCTCGCCGACCACCTCGATGCCGTCGGCCATGTCGAGATACCGTCGCAGGCCCTGGCGCACCAGCGAGTGGTCGTCCGCGATCGCAACCTTGATCGTCACGTTCCCCTCCTGAGGGCCCCCCGAGTTGCGCACATCCTAGTCGTTCGAGCGCCGCCGCGATGGGAAGGGGGTGCGCAGGCGCGCGGGGGCATCAGAACACGTTCCACCAGGTGACGAACAGGGCACCCAACAGCGCATAGCCACCGGCGAACGTCGCGACGACCGCGACCTCGGGCACGCGCCGTCGCTCGGCGGCTCGGGCCAGCACCCAGAACGCGGGGAAGATCACCGCCACGAACCGGGGCATCGACAGCAAGGGCCGCTCCGGCCAGGCATAGACGAGCGGCACGATGAGACTCGCGATGGCGTAGGTGCTGTAGCTCGAGCGGAGCCACCGCAGACCTGCCACCGTCGCGATCAACACGACGGCGACGACGAGCAGGTCGACCAGCCAGTATCCGCCGAGGCGCCACGCATCTCCGGCCGCGTCGAACAAGGTCTGCCACGGGAACCGGGGCTCTCGCTGCCAGTTCCGTTGGGCGCTCCAGGGCGCCAGGCCATCGCCATGCTGCACGCGCCACCAGGCCAGGTAGAGGAACGGTCCGAGGCCGACCGCGAGCGCGGCGGCCAGACGAGGCATCACCGAGCGGCCGTCCTCGCGGCTGCGTAGGAACGCCTCGACCCCCAAGGCGAGCACGAGTAGCAGGCCGACGCTGCGGGTGGCGGCCGCAAGTGCGCCCGCGACCGCCGCGAGCCCCCATCGGTCGCGCCGGGCGAACCAGAACGCCGAGATGGTGAACAGCAGAAACGGTCCCTCGGTGTACGGCGCCAGGAAGAAGAACGCGGTCGGGAAGATCGCGACGAAGAGCACCGTTCGCCTCGCGGCCTCCGGCGACATGCCCTCGAGGCGCGAGAGACCGTGCAGCATGACGAGCGCGCCGGCGAAACAGGCGTTCGACACGATCAGCGCGGCGCCCAGTGGCCCGATGCCCGGCAGCCGGGCCACTGCGCTGATCAACAGCGGATACAGCGGGAAGAACGCCGCGCTCCCGTCGGTCGCCTCGTAGCCGCGCGCCGCGATCGCGAGGAACCACGCGGCGTCCTGACGCTCTGCGGCCGTGACGAGCAGGTGCCACCCGGAGGTCACCGGCGCGATGGGCCAGCCGGCCACGGCGGGCACCCCTTGGCGCGGCTCGATCACCCCGGTGGCGAGGAGGCCGAGCAGCGAGAACCCGATGCGCACTCCCAGGAACGTGAGCAGCGAGTCCCGAACGCCGTCGCGAAGTCGCACCGGCGCGGTCCGCTCGGAGTCGACCTGCGCAGGCTGGCTCACGACGGCACGGCCTCGGTCCGGGGCACACGGCGTGCGTCGATGGCTCGGCGCTCGATCTCGATCGGTTCGGGCGGGCGCCTGATCCACGAGACGACGCACCACACGAGCACCGCCGCGCGCAGCAGCACCATGACCTCGAAGAGCTCTTGCGATGCGCCGGGGGCTCCTTGCAGCCGCCCGAACCACGTGAACCGTGTCGCGAACACCGCCACGTCGGTCAGGCTGAAGGCGATGAAGATCCACAGCCGCGGCAGTGCGAGGGCAAACCACGGCAGCAGCCACAACCCGTACTGCGGCGAATACACCTTGTTCGAGAGCAGGAACGCCACGAGCACTGGCAGGCCGAGGGTCCACCGTGCGAAGTCGGGGTGCCGCCGCACCTTGATCGCCCACACCGCCGCCGCGACGGCGAGGAAGACCCCGAACGACGCCACGTTGATCACTCGGGTCGTGGGGCATATCTCGGTGTGCCGGCACGCGATGTACCACAGGCTGTCGAAGTCTGCGCCGCGCTCTCCGTTGAACCGAAAGAACGTGAGCCACGCGGTGGGCGCGATCACGGCGAAGGGCAGGTTGGCCACGAGCCATGTGCCCACGGTCGTCCAGCCGAGCACGATCGCGCCGTCGGGCCGCCGCTCACGCATCCGCTCCGCCAACAGCGGAACCACGAGCAGCGCCGGATAGAGCTTCGTCGCCGCGCCGAGGCCGAGGGCCACGCCTGCCGCACGATCCCGCCGTCGGAAGAAGGCGAGCAGTCCCATCGTCGAGAGCGCCACCGCGACGAGGTCCCAGTTCACGGTTCCGTACACCAGCAGTGTCGGCGCGAGCGCGAAGTAGAGCGCTCGCGAGCCGTTCGCGACATAGAGCATCACCGCGATCGCCACCGCGAACCCCGTCAACAGGAGCGCGTTGACCCAGTAGAAGGGCGTGTAGTCGTCGCCGGAGATCCACGCCGCGGCGCGCATCACGTACATCGCCACCACCGGGTACTCGTCGCAGTTCTGCCCCTCGACAGGGGTGCACTCATCGAGGAACGGCAACCGCGCTCCTCGGAGCTGCTCGGTATCGAGCAGCGGCACGACATCGGTGTAGCAGAGCAGGCGGTATTGCCGCAGGTCGCTCCACTGACCCGACGCGCAGGGAGCCTTCGACATCGCTCCGAGCGCCATCGTGCCGAGCACGCACGCGAGCACGAGACCCAGGCTGGTGACACCACGCGCCCGACGGCTCATCGCAGGCGAATCCTGTCAGGTCGGGACCGTCGGTCGCCAGGCGAGGCATCCACCCCTCATGACCGTATGAGCGCTGACTCGTAGAGTGTCCGGTCATGAGGTACCGCGTGGAACAGCTCGCCGCGACCTGTGACATCTCGGTCGACACCGTGCGCTACTACCAATCGCGAGGGCTGCTCCCGCCTCCGGATCGGGAAGGCCGCCTGGCTTGGTACGGATCCGAGCACGCCGACCGCATCGCCGAGATCCGGTCGTTGCAGCGCAAGGGCCTGACGCTCGCCGCGATCCGCCGTGTGGTCTCGGGCGAGCTGGGCGTGGCCGACGCCGACCTCGCCGCTGCGGTGGCCGCGGCCCGCGCCGCCGCGAGCGAACCGGCTTCCGTCGATGCGGGAGAGGTGCTCAGCCTCGAGGAGTTCTCGACGGCCAGCGGCGTGCCGGCTTCCCTGATCCAGGCGGTCGAACGCGAGGGCATCCGGCTCGGCCGGCGTGTCGACGGACACGACCGCTACACCGCGGCCGACATCGATGTGGTGCGCACCGCGCTCC
>JAOUEA010000087.1 GCA_029858935.1 Actinomycetota bacterium | reverse complement strand
TCCCGATTACCACTCGCCTGAACACCGAGACCCGCGGGCGAGGGACCTCGAGTGACGGCACGACTCGGTCGGCGGATCGCCTATGAGCCGAAGTGGACGACCGTGCTCCCCTCGGAGATCACCGGCGGGTTGATGGTGCCTGGGGAGTTCTCACTGACCCACTCGGCGGCGCGCCGGGACGACTCGTCCGTGCCGTCCTTGCCCTTGCAGATCGTCACCGTGACGCCACCGTCGGCCGTCTTCACGGCCGCGTAGCTGACGAAACCGGGGACCCCGCCGATGAGATCCTCGACCTCCCCAGCCCTCTGTTCGAGGAGTCCGAAGAGCTCCGATGCGCCCTGTCCCGAATAGCTGCGAACCACGGCGTGCATGACCGCCTCCAGTCCGGTTGCCCCGATGGCAGCCTGTCGACCGCACCCTACTCCTCATCGTCGGATCGGGGTAGCGCCGGCGGTCGGTTCTGACACCCGCGAGCCCTCAGTCATCGGGTCGGGGTCACCCCACCGGCACGTCGATGACCGCTCGAGCCCGCCCGTGAACGGTGAGTCCGTCGCTCGCGAGGAACATCGGACCGAGCGCCACGTCGACCTCGACGATCGCCTCGAGCGTGCCGTTGGAACATGTGCACGAGACGAGACGGGCCCCGTTGCGCTCGGCGTACTCGTCGGCGAGCTCGATCGCCGTCCGGCCGCTCGGCAGGGCCAGTTCTTGGGCAGCGGCGAGAGCCGCGGCGTCAGCCGCGGCTCTCGCTCGCGCACGGGCCGCCAACGCCTTCCCCACGTCAGCGACGCCGAGCGATGCCATCAGGGCGACGGTCGCCACCCCAGCCACCACGATCGAGACCGACCCCTGCTGCGAACCGGCCCTCACGTGAACTCCTGACGGTCGGTCGCTTCGGCGCGCATCGCGACGCCCGCCGGGAACAGCCACGACACGAAAGGCACCCGTATCGAGGCCGCGTAGTCCACGGTCACGGTCACGGGTTCGCCCTGAGCTCCCGGCCAGTTCGTCGAGACCGAAACTGCCTGCGGGTCGAGGGCTGGCGCAGCGCGAAGCACGGCCGCTCGCACGGCGTCGTCGGCCGGGTCGACGGCGGCGGTGCGCGCCCCTGAGCGCACCGCCGCCTCGACGAGCAGCCGGTCCCGAACGAGCAGCCCGACCTGCACCAGCGCGAGCACGATCGCGAGCACGATCGGCAGCACGAGGGCGAATTCCACCGCGGCGGTGCCTCGCTGGCCCCGCCGCCTGCCCTGATGATCACGCACCGTTCGCGTCGCTGATGACCTGGTCGATGATCTGATCGAAGAACGCGGGCAGCCGCCCCGACGATCGCGCCCATGCGATCAACACGACCGCGACAGCTGCGGCTGCCAGGATCACGAGCGCGTATTCCGCAGTCGTCTGCCCCTCTTCACGATTCAGCTCGCGACGGAGGAACCAGACCACGTCGAACCACAGGGTGTTCAGCACCTGCATCGTGCACCTCCTTGTCAACCGATAGACCGCACGGTGGTGAGCAGTACCGGCACCACCGTGAGGAGGAGGAACGCGGGGAGGACGAGGAACACCAACGGGAAGAGCATCTTCACCGGCGCGGTTCGCGCCCGCTCCGTCGTGGCCGCGCGCCTGGCTTGGCGGACCGTCGCGGCGAGGTCGGCGGTCGCCTGTGCGAGCGAGGCACCCAGTGACTCGGTTCTGGTCAGGGCGGCGACGGTCCGGCGGAGATCGGGCAAGTCGAGGCGATCGGCGAGGAGGTCGAGCTCCTCGCGCCAACGGGCGCCGAGTTCGACGGCGCGCACCGTCGCTCCGACCTCATCGGCCAGGGGTCCAGAGAGCCCCTCGGCGGCACGTCGGAATGCGAGCGGCGCCGACAGTCCCGCCGACGATCCGGCCGCCAGCAAGTCGAGAAGCTGCGGGATCTCGGCATCGACAGCTGCTCGAAGGCGCCGCCCGGCCCGTGAGCGATGACCCGGCACGAACCTGCCCAGCATCTCGATGTCTGCTGGGCGGCGGCGGTGGCGAACCGATCGGACCAGCCGCGAAACTGGTCGGGCACCACACGTATGTGAAAGGCCCATGACCAAGCAGAGCGCGCCTGTCGCTGCAAGTGCCGAGACCGTGACCGGAGCGCTCACGAAACCTCCAGCAAGTGACGGATCCACAGGAACGCCAGCCCTTCGAGCAAGAGGCCGAGCACGATCGCGGCGATGCCGGCCGAGGAGCGAAAGGCTCCCTCGATCTCGCTTCGAGACGTGAGCCACAGGAACGCGAAGAAGCCGAAGGGGAGCACCCCGAGGATCGTGCCCGAGAGTCGCGCTTGCGCCGTCAAGGCACGCACCTCCCGCACCCCGGCCCGGCGTTCCCGGAGCGTACTCACTACCTGGTCGAGCACGGCGGGGAGGTCACCGCCGCTGCGCCGATGCAGGCCGAGGACACCGACCAGGAGCCGAGCGTCTCCTGTGTCGACCTGTCGTGCCCACGACGCGAGAGCCTCCTCGAGCGGCACGCCGAGATCGAGAGCACGGTCCAGAACCTCGAGGGATGGGCGAAGCGGCTCCTCGCTCTCTGCTGCGGCGAACGACATCGCCTGCGGAACCGACCGCCCCGCGCGTATCGCCGCTGTGATGGACGTCACGGCGTCGACGAGTTGCTCGTCGCGCTCTGCTTCGCGCGACAGGGAGCGGCGTCGCTCGCGAAGTCGCCAGGCGATCGCACCCGCCGCTCCCCCTGCTATCAACGGCACTAGACGGGGGCCCGCGAAGACCACACCGAGCGCTCCGCCGGCGACGCACCAGGCCATCCATATGGGGGGACGGCGGCGCGGCGTCGCGATCGTCGTTGGGCGCGAGAGCCGCCCGAGCATGCTCCCACGCCGCACTGAGCGAGACCCTCGTTCGGCAAGCCAGGCGGAGAGCCCGAGCAGGGTCAGGACGAGCACGCTCACGAGTCGTCCTCAGGGGCGAACATCCAATCCCCGACCGATTCGCCCCGATCTGCGAGCGTCGTCGCGATGGCCGGCACGGTGCCGGTCGCCTCGAAGTGCCCGTCGGCGCCCGATCTGGGTCGGAACCGGAACAAGGGCGTCACGACCGGCTCGCCTCGTCGCGTCCCCTCGACCGCTGCGATCTCCCAGACGACTCGCCGGCCGCCGCGCAGCCGGGCGAGGTGCACCACCACGTCGATCGCCGAGGCCACCTGGTTGCGAACATGTGCCGCCGGCAGGTCGACGTCGGACATCATGGCCATCGTCTCGAGGCGCCACAGCAGATGCCGGCATGAGTTCGCGTGCGCCGTTGACAGCGATCCCTCATGCCCCGTGTTCATCGCCTGCAACATGTCGAGGGCTTCCCCGCCACGTACCTCGCCGACGATGATGCGGTCGGGCCGCATGCGCAGCGCGTTGCGTACCAGGTCGCGTACCGTGACCTGGCCCTTGCCCTCGACGTTGGCCGGGCGAGCTTCGAGCGCAACCACATGAGGCTTGGCGAGTCGAAGCTCTGCGGCGTCCTCGATCGTAATCAGCCGTTCGCCGTCGGGGATGAACCCGCTCATCACGCCGAGCAGGGTCGTCTTGCCGCTTCCGGCCCCGCCACTCACGATCGCATTCACCCTGCCACGCACGCACGCCGCAAGGAACGCCAGCATGCGAGGACCCATCGTGGCGCTCGCGACGAGGTCGCCGGCAGAGATCGGCACCCTGGAGAACGTTCGGATCGTGACGGCAGGACCGCGAAGCGAGAGGGGCGGCACGATCGCGTGGACCCGCGAACCGTCCGGAAGTCGCGCATCCGCCCAAGGCGATGATTCGTCGACCCGTAGGCCCAATGGTCCCACGATGCGTTCGATCAGATGCAGGACGGCCTCCTCCCCCTCGAATAGACCATCCGGCGCCCTTTCGATGCGCCCCCCTCGCTCCACGTACACGTCGTCGGGTCCGTTGACCATGACCTCGGTCACCTCGGGATCCTGCAGTAGGAACTCGATCGGACCGAACCCGACGACTTCGTCGGACACTTCGTTGATCATGCGCGTGAGTTCGCGCCGCGGCAGGATCGCGCCGCTCGCCCGCAGCAGTGAGAGCGCCTCGTCGCGCACGTGCACCCTCCGCTCGGTGCGTGGGGCCGCGGCAAGCCCTCGCGCGTCGACGCGCTGGCGAAGGTCCTCCCGCAGTTGACGACGAACGGGCGCGAGCGGATCGGCGCTCATGCGGCCTCCGGGTCTTCGAGCACGCGGCCGGCCAACTTCGCGAACGCCCGGCCGACCCGTCCCTTCGGCGGTACCAGCCGACCGCGGTCCTGCGCACGCGGCACGGCCCGGTCGGCCGGCACGACGGCCAGCGGCACTGCTCCGAACACCCGCTCGACATCGCCGGGCGTGATCTCGCTCCGAGAAGCCCGGTTCACCACGAACCCGACCCGCGCGGCGACGCCGGATGGCCGGAACACGTCGATGGCCCTGGTGGCAGCCCTGAACGACAGCACATCGAGCGAAAGCACTTCGAGCACGCGGTCGGCGGACGCGAGGCCCGAAAGCGTCAACTCGCCCAGCTCCCTGGGCACCGACACGACGACCGCGTCGTGCGAAGCGGCGGCCACCCGCACGATGGCCGCAAGAGCGGCGGCGGACACCGACGCGGCGCGCTCGGCAGAGGGTGCGGCGAGCGCCCGGAAGCCGGCGGGGTGCGTCCACAGCGCGTCGCCGAGGTGCGCCGGGGTCAGCTCGGGGACAAGCGGCACCAGGTCGGCGATCGTGTGCATCTGATCGTCGGGCACTCCGAGCGCCGCAGAGATGTCGCCGTAGGTCGGGTCGGCGTCGAGCAGCACGCAGTCGAGGTCTCGCCGAGTGAACGCCTGCGCGAGATGGGTCGCGACGAACGTGGAGCCGACGCCGCCGCGAGCGCCATGGACAGCCACGATCATGGCCCGCTTGTCGCCGAGCCGAGGCATCGACCCCGTCGCCGCGGCAGCGGCCGCGAGCGCATCGCGCTCGCCGGGCCAGAGGTAGAAGCCCTGAGCCCCCACCCGGATCGCCGCCCTCAGCGAAGCTACCGACTCCCGCGTGTCGAGCGCGAGCACCGCGGGACCGCTCGCCGACGCCGGAGCGACCAGCGACGGATGCGCCACGATCGCATCGGGCTCGAGCTGGCGGACCGCCTCGACCAGCTGACGGTCATCGCCCGCCGTGCCGACGACGCGCGCCGAACCACTTCGGTCGAGGAAGTGCATGACCTCCTCGGCGACGTCGTCTGCCTCGAGGGCCAGCACGACGCGGGCGACTTCCTGCATGAACGACCCTCCACACATCGATCGCGAACACCGCCGCACGACACGACTCGTGCGGAGGGAAGTGCGAGGGAGAGTCGGCGGCCGGCGTGCACCGGTTCACCGAAGGGATGCGAACGCTACCGGCTCGCGCCACCTGCGGTCCATCCCCACACCGGTGGATTCGTCGACGTGGATCAGGTGACGCCTGGCACCCGGCCCGGGGGATGCGAGCGTGACCGGCGTCACCGGCTTCGTGCGATGCTCATGCACGACCGAGCAACGACTCGAGAGGGTTCCCCGACCGTGACGAGCTGTCAGACGTGCGGCGCTCCGCTGCCCGCGGGGGCGCGCTTCTGTCCCGCATGCGGCGCCGCCCTTGCCGCGGCGACGACTTCGGGCTCGCGGCGCCCCGTGACGATCGTGTTCACCGACGTCGTCGGTTCCACGGCCCTCGGTGAGCGGCTCGACGCCGAGACGCTCGGCGGGCTCATGACCCGCTACTACGAGACGATGCGCGAGGCCGTCGAACGCCACGGCGGAGCGGTGGAGAAGTTCATCGGCGACGCGGTCGTGGCGGCCTTCGGGGCCCCGGAAGTGCACGAGGACGATGCGCTGCGGGCGGTGCGCGCGGCCCACGAGATGCACCGGGCGCTCGACGGGCTGAACGACGAGCTCGAACGCCGATGGGGGACGCGGCTCGAGGTCCGCACCGGCGTTGCGACCGGCGAGGTGCTCGCGGGCGGCGGCGCGGCGGTACTCGGCAGCCCCGCCAACCTCGCCGCGCGCCTGCAGGCCGAAGCGGGCGACGGTGAGATCCTGCTCGCCGCGGCCACTCAGCGACTGGTGCGCCACGACGTGCGGACCGAACCCGTGGGAGAGCTCGAGCTGAAGGGATTCGAGGCACCGACCGGGTGCTTCCGCCTGCTGGGGCTCGACGGCGACCGGCGCGTGAGAGCCCGCACGCCCCACGTGGGCAGGGAGCAGGAGCTCGCCCTGCTCGGTCTCGCCTACCGCCGCGCGGTGCGCAATCGACGCGCGCAGCTCGCAACCGTGCTCGGAGAGCCGGGCATCGGCAAGACGCGACTGGTCGACGAGGCGGTCGCACACCTCGACGGCGATCCTCTCGTGCTGCGGGGCCGGTGTCTCCCCTACGGCGAGGGCATCACGTTCTTTCCCGTGAGCGAAGCCGTCGCACAGGCAGCGGGCATCGAGCACGACGACGGAGCCGCGAAAGCCCAGGCCAAGGTGGCGGCATCTGTTCCGGCCGAGGCGGGCTCGGTCGCGGCCAGGGTGAGCGAGGCGATCGGGCTCGGCGGTCAGGCCGGAGCGCCCGAGGAGACCCTTTGGGCGATCCGCCGCTACTTCGAGCTGCTGGCTGCCGACCGCCCGCTGGTCCTGGTGTTCGACGACCTGCAGTGGGCTGAACCGACGTTCCTGGATCTCGTCGCGCAGCTCGTCGAGCGCAGCCGCGGCGTCGCCGAGCTCGTGGTCGCGATCGCACGTCCGGAGTTGCACGAGGAGCGCCCCGACTGGGCTGGTGGAACGGCCAACGCGGTCACGATCTCGCTCGAGCCGCTCACCGACGACGAGGGCCGCCGACTCGTGCAGCACGTGGTGGCGGGAGCGACGATCGACGACGCGTCGGCGGCCAAGCTCGCTACCGCGGCAGGAGGCAACCCGCTGTTCCTCGAGGAGTACGTCGCGATGTTGCTCGACGACGGGCTGCTCACCGATCGCGACGGGCGGTGGCTGATGCCCGACGATCTCGAGGCCGCCACGTCGACACCGCCGACCCTGCTCGGCCTGCTCACCGCACGCCTGCACCGCCTACCGCCCGAGGAACGCGAGACGCTCGTGCAGGCATCGGTGATCGGCAAGGTGTTCACGCTCGACGAGCTCGCCGTGCTCTCGAGCGGCGATCACGCCCGGCTCGACGACGTGGTCGATCGACTGATCGACCGCAACCTGCTCGTCGCGGGCCCGAGCGAGCTGCGCACCGTCGAGTTCCAGCACCAGCTGCTGCGCGACGCGGCGTACGCGTCACTGCCCAAGGCGCGGCGCGCCGAGCTGCACGAGCGCTACGCCGACCACCTCGAGTCGGCCGCCGGCGAACGTCCCGAAGAGCTCGACGAGCTCGCCGGCTACCACCTGGGGCAGGCTCACGACTACCGCGTCGAGGTCGGTGTGCGAGACGAGACGACCACGGCGCTCTCGGACCGGGCTGCGTCACGGCTCGGCTCGGCGGGGCGCCGCGCGGTCGATCGCGGCGACGCCTCGGCGGGCATCGGGCTGTTGACTCGGGCCGTGTCGCTGGCATCGGGGCCCGCGACCAGGGCCCCGCTGCGGTTGCCGCTGTGTCAGGCGATCGGTGACGTGGCCGACCAGGCGCGGTTCGACGCCGAGGTGTCGGCGGCCCTCGCCGAAGCGGCCGAGGCAGGCGACGAACGGCTGCGACTTCGCTTCGAGCACCTGCGCATCGCCTCGGCGCTGCTGTACGACCCGACGGCGGCCCCGCCAGAGCGGGTCGCCGACGAGCTGCGAGCGTTGGCCGATTCGCTCGACGCCCTTGGCGACGACGAGGGGGTCGCGGAATGCCACTACCAACTCGCCTCGGTGGCCTGGTTCCTGGGGGACGCCGCATGGTTCGAGCGGGCGGCCCGCCAGGCGCTCGAGCACGCCGTCGCGAGCGGTAACGCGCGCTCGGTCGGGCGGGCGGCCGACTACGTGATCAGCGCCGCGATGCGGGGAGCGACGCCCCTGCGGGCGGTGCTCGGGGAAGCGCGGCGGCTCCGGGAGCTCGTGCGGGGCGGCATCGTCGCGTCGGCCGAGATGCAGATCAACGAGGCCGAGATCCTCGCCTACCTCGACCGCACCGACGAGGCTCGGGAGCTGGCGGCCGCCGCCGTGGCCGAGCTCACCGAGCTCGGGCTGCATCGCGTGATCGCCGGCGCCGCGAGCACCCAGGCCATCATCGAAGACGAGGCCGGAGACCTCGAAGCGTCGGAGGCGCTGGCGCGTCGGTCATACGAGTTCTTCCGCGACAACGGCGACCTGGGGAACGGAGGGCTCGCTGCCGGCCAGCTCGCCGACGTGATCGCGCGCCTCGGCCGATCGCAGGAAGCCGAGGAGCTCGCGGCGGCGGCCGCCGAGATGTCACCCGATTTCGACATCGAGGCGCAGGTGGGCTGGCGCATGGCGAGCGCGAGAGCCCTGGCCGTGGCGGGCGACCCGCAGGCCGGTGTCAGGCTGGCCGAGGAGGCGCTCGGTCTGCTCGACGACACCGACCTCGCCGTGCTGCGGGCAGATCTGCTGCGGACCGAGGGCGACGTGTTCGCCGAGGCGGGGCGCCTCGACGACGCCGTCGACCGGTGGCGCCGCGCGCTCGGGGCATACCGTGCCAAGGGCCACATCGTCGGAGCCCGGCGTGTGGCCGGGAAGCTCGACGCGCTCGGCACCGGTCAGCCCTCGTAGCGGCGAGCGTCGGTGAAGGCCGTGTTCGACGACGCGATGCCCGGGATCTGCTGCAGCGGACCGTAGGCCGCCGCCGCGACCTCTTCGAAGGTGTCGCCGCCGAGCTGCAGCAGGATGTCGTAGTCCCCGAAGACCACCGACGCGCCTTTGAACGTGTCGCGCAGCGGCCCGTCGTCGTCTGCGAGCGCCTGCAACACCTCCTGCAGCTTCCCCTTCTGCGTCCGCAGCCTGATCAGCCCGATCACCTCGGGGGTGTCGCGCTTGGCACCCACCTTCTTGATGCCCTTCTTGGCGGTGTCGGCCTCGGTGCCGTAGTTGCTCGCGACGCCGCGACGCGAGAGGTGACCGCCGATGAAGTCCTGGAGCTCGGTGAGCGACTCGGCCCGCAGGTGCGCGAACCCCTTGGCACTGCCGACCAGCTCGGAGGCGAAGATCACCGGTCCGTCTGGCGGGGGCCCGAACGCCCTGAGCGCGTCGATCACGTCGCGGATCGTGGTGCTGTCGTCGCCCGGGTCCTTCAGCCTTCCCGAGTCGACGTCCAAGGCGGGATGCACCTCGTTGATGAACACGAACGCATGGATGCCAGAGTAGTTGAACGGGTTGTCGGCCATCGCTGCCCCCCTCGCATCGAGGCTCCCAGCCTGGACTCCGTCGCACCGACACGCAAGCCGACGAGAAGGACGCGGTCACGATCGTCCGCGACGCCCGACGGCATGCACTTCGAGGACAGGGAGGTCCGCTCACCCGGTGATCGGTTCCATCGACGTGCGAGACGCCATGCGCCTTTCAGCCGATGCCGATAGCATCGGACCCGTGAGACGCTCGTAGGCCAAGTGACCG
>JAOUEA010000086.1 GCA_029858935.1 Actinomycetota bacterium | reverse complement strand
CGTTCGGCGCCATCAGCACGCCCCACGGAAGCGGGCTCGGTGCGGACTCGGTCCGATGGTGCCCCACCACCATGCACGAGGGCACCTGAAGGGCCGCTGAACGACCGAAGGTGCGGCGAACGTCGGCGGTTCAGCGGGCCACGGCCGGGTCGTCGCGGGCCGCAGCTCCGCCTCGCGGGAACGTGACCCATACGAGCACGAGGGCGCTCAACGACACCACCAGTCCGACGAGCATCGCCGCGCGGATCCCTGCGATGAACGCGTCGTCGGCTTCCTGCAGCACGTCGCGTTGCTCGGTGACGTTCGCGCGGATCGGATCGCTCGGTCCGATGATCGAGGTCACCGCCTGAGGGTTGGCTCCGTCGACGACCTGATCGACGATGCGCGCGCGTTCGCCCCGCTCGCTCACCGATGGTTCCAGCCGTCCGGGCAGCACGGTCGACACCACGCCGACGAGCACGCTGCCCATGATCGCGAATCCCGCGGTGGACCCGAGACCCCGTTGGGTGCTGAGGATGCCCGATGCCATCCCCGCTCGCTCCGGCGGGATCGACCCCATCGCGACGCTGGTCGCGGCGGCCACCGACAGGCCGCCGGCGATGCCGATCGCCAAGAGCCCGGCCAACGTGACCGGCAGATGCGACCCGTTCGATGCTGCGAGGATGCCCATGGCCACGACGGCGAACGACATGCCCCAGAGCGTCGGCCGTCGGCCACCTTTGGTCGCGACCAAACGGCCGCTCAACGGAGCGAGGATCACTGTCGGCACGCTCATCGCGAGGATCATGATCCCCGTGCGCTCGGGGCTGTAGGCGCGCACGTTCTGGAAGTACTGCGTGATCAGGAAGAGGGTGCCGTACACGCAGAAGAGCACGGCGAACACGGCATAGAGCGCCACGCTGTAGACGTGGTTGCCGAAGACCCGCACGTCCATCATGGGTTGCGGTGTCCGCAGTTCGAACCAGGCGAAGGCGCCGAGCAGGGCGAACGACGCGACGAGGATCGCCACGGTGGCGGGCGAGGTCCAGCCGAGGTGCCCACCTTGGATCAAGGCGAACGTGAGCCCTCCAATACCCAGCAGGAAGATCGCTTGTCCGGGCACGTCGAATCCCCTGTCGGTCGGGTCACGCGATTCCGCGACGAACAGGATCGTGAGCACCAGGGGCACGAGCCCGATCAATGGGTTGATCAGGAAGATGCTCCGCCATCCAAGTGCCTCCGTCAGCACGCCCCCGAGCACGGGCCCGAGCGTGAGTCCGACCGCGGCGATCGCGGTCCAGATGCCGATCGCCCTGGCCTTCTCGTTCGGATCGGGATAGGCCGCACTCACCAGGGCGAGGGAAGCGACGTTGACCAATGCGGCGCCCACCCCCTGCACGGCCCGTGCGACCGAGAGGGCCGGAAGGTTCGGGGCGAGCCCGCAGGCGAGCGACGCCAGGCAGAACACGATGATGCCCGAGATGTAGGCGAGCCGCCGCCCCCGCTGGTCGCCGACCTTGCCTGCGGACATGATGAACATCGCGAAGGTCAGGCTGTACCCGGCGACGACCCATTGCAGGGCCGATTCCCCGCCTCCGAACTCACGCTGGATGTCGGGGATCGCGACGTTCACGATCGCCGCGTCGAGAAAGATCATGAACAGACCGAGACCGGTCGCGAGCAGGGTCCAGCGGCCGCGGCGCGCCACCATGGACTCCGACATGGGTGCCAACTCTATGCGCTCGACGGGCCAGGACGGACGCCGAGTCGCGCCGGCGACCGATCGGAGGCGTCCTTCCGGCCCCTATGCGGCCGAGATCCGGCCGGATGGTCGAACTGATCGTTGGCATCGGTCGGACCGCCCTCAGGGTTGTCGGGTTCCGCACGAGACGCATACGGCTGCGAGGAAGGCTGCGGCCCGACTGCGCGCCCGACGCTCGAGGTGCGGCCGATGCGCCGGAGGATCGCAGACCGCTAGGGACTGCTCTGCGGTGGTGGTGGCGGGGCCACGGCAGGGGGCGAGGCGGAGGCGCTCGCTGTTGGCGAAGGCGTGCCGGAAGGGCTCGCCGATGGCGATGGGGACGGTGTCGGTGTCGTCGAGGGTGTGGGTGTAGGAGATGGCGTCGGTGCGACGGAAGGCGAGCTGCTGAGCGCAGGTGGAGACGGATCATCGCCGGCCTCGTCGTCGCTCGGCAGTCTGCTTTCGGGCTCCGGTGACACGACTGCGGTCGGCGCATGGGTCGCTCCGACTCCCTGTTCATCGGTGCCGGGGACGACCGGCTCCGGAGCCTGCGCTTCCGGTCCAGGGGGAGGGGACTGCGCCTCGGCGAAGATCGGCTGCGGGAACACCTCGGCTGCAGCCCTGTACCCGGAGCGGAGGCCGAGTTCTGGCCGGGCGAGTGCCCAGCCGACGAGGAGGCCGAGCACGGCAACGACGGTCGCGCCGACCCATGCCCGCGGGGGTCTCGGCGCTCGCTGTCTGACCAAGTACGCGCTGACGAGGGCAAGCGCCGTGCCGGTGGCCAGGAGCACGAGGCTTGCGGAGTCGGTCATCGTGGCGTACATCGTTCGAGCTCCTTCGGCTCAAGGATCGCGACGCGATGGTCGCGCGCCCCACGAGTCGACATTGTGCCAGGAGCTTGGATCGGTCGTCAGCGATGACAGCCCCACCGGGCGGTGTCGACGCCCATGCTCACGCGCCCCGGTCGAGACCGACTCGAGCACGGTCCCGCGTTCTCCTACCGGGAGCGCGGCGGTTATGAGGTCGGACGCGGCCTGCAGGTCAACCCGGGTTCGCGACGGCGATGATGTTGCCCTCGCTGTCCTTGAACCACGCCCCTTCGATGCCGGCCATCGACGCGATGACGCCGTCCCAGGTGACACCCTCCATCTCGAAGGTCATGAACTCGACCCCACGGCTCTGCAGTTCCTCGACTTCCGCCCGAACGTTCGGGGTCTCGAAGCCCGCGGCCGTCGCTTGTGACGTGCCGGCGAAGGGTGAGGGGAACAGCAGGAAGCCCGTGTTGTTCCCCACGTAGTACTTGCTCCCGTCGGGTCGGTCTTCCTTCGCGGTCAGACCTAGCTTGTCCCGGTAGAAGGCCGTCGCACGCTCCATGTCCGAGACCGGAAGCGTCGTGTAGACCGGGTGATCCGCCAGCATCTCCATCCCCTCCTCGAGGTGGGCAAGTCACCATCGTCACCCCAGGCCCCGAGTGGGTCAACCCCGGATGCGGCCGTCACCGGGTCGAACGACCCGGCAAGGAGTCGCCGCCCGGATGTGACGCACATCACGGTCCGATGGTCGGCCGGTCCCTAAGCTCGAACTCATGTACGGGTCCCTGGCGAGCACCGATCTCGACGACGACGGGCTGATCGGCGTCGCTGACGCCCTGAACCGACACATCGCCGCGGCTCAGGTGGCGATGCTCGGCGTCATCGCCGAGGTCGATCGCCGCGAGGCGTGGCGTGATTCGGGCGCCAGAGATTTCCCGCATTGGCTGTCCATCCGCTACGGCATCTCGTGGTGGAAGGCCGATCGCTGGATCAAGGCAGCGGGCGCGCTGCACTCCTTGCCCGACATGGCGGCGGCGCTCGAAGCGGGAACGCTCGGCATCGACAAGGTGGTCGAGCTGAGTCGGTTCGCGACGCCCGAAACCGAACGGGAACTCGTCGAGTGGGCGGCCGAGTCCACGTGCGCGACGATCCGGCGACGCGCCGATCTCGAGGTCAGGGCGACGCACGCCGAGACCGAGGAGTTCGAGCGGAACCGCTCCTTGCACTACTGGCATGAGGACAGTGGCCGGCGTTTCGGCCTCGAAGCGCGTATGCCTGCGGCGCAGGGGGCGGTGGTCGCGAGGGCCCTCGAACGAGCCGTCGATCAGATGCCGATCATGCCGACGGACGACCCTGCGACTTCCATCGAGGCTCGCCGCGCCGACGCATTGACGGCGTTGTGCTCCCAAGGCATCGCAGCCGACGCCGATGCCGATCGAGCGACGGTCGTGGTCCATGCGTCGCTCGAGGCCCTCGCCGGGCGGCGCAACGTCGAGACCGAGCACGGTGCGGTGATGCCGCCCGAGGCCCTGCAACGCCTGGCGTGCGACGCCCGGATACAGGCCGTTGCCGAGAGCGACGCAGGCGACGCGGTCTCCTTCGGCCGCACACGGCGCGAGCCGTCGGCGGCGATGATGCGCCAGCTCCGCTACCGAGACCGCGGCTGCCGGTTCCCGGGTTGCGGCTCCACTGCGTTCGCCAACGCACACCACATCGTGTGGTGGTCGCGTGGAGGAGGCACCGATCTCGACAACCTGGTGCTGATCTGCGGATTCCATCATCGCTTGGTCCATGAGTACGGATGGACGGTCGAACGCAGCGACGATGGACGGGTCCTTTGGTTCCGGGCCGACGGCGCTCGCTATCGGGGCGGGCCTGAATGGGCCGCCTCATCCGTCGAGTCGGATGCGTTCGTCGACACGGGTTGAGCTGGCTTCGAGGTCTCGAGCCGCCCGCTCTCGCGACGGCTTCCCGCGGTTCGGGGTCGCCATCGCGACCGCTCGCGCTCCCGCGGGTCCGTGCGACGGTAGGCTCCCGGCGTGCGGACGCGCTCGATAGGATCGCTCGCTGTCTCCGTCATCGGACTCGGGTGCAACAACTTCGGCTGGCGCATCGATCAGGCGCACACGCGTGAGGTCGTCGACGCGGCCATCGATGCCGGCATCACCCTGTTCGACACGGCCGACATCTACGGTGACACCCAGGCCGAGACGTTCCTCGGACGAGCGCTCGAGGGCCGTCGAGACCGTGTGGTCCTGGCGACGAAGTTCGGCAAGCGGGGTGACCCCGCGATCACCGGCGGAGCCACGGCCCGCTACGTTCGCGACGCCATCGAGGGGAGCCTGCGGCGTCTCGGCACCGACCGCATCGATCTCTATCAGCTGCACGAGCCGCGACCCGAGACACCGATCGAAGAGACCATGGGTGTGCTCGACGAGTTGGTCGCGGAGGGCAAGGTCCGTGAGATCGGGTGCTCGAACTTCTCGGCCACCCAACTGCGCGAGGCTGCCGATGCTGCCCGGGGCCCGGGCTTCGTGTGCGTGCAGAACGAGCTGAACCTGCTCGACCGCGACGATCTCGACGAGGGGCTCGCCGAGGCGGAGCGATCGGGCATGGCGTACCTGCCGTACTTCCCGCTCGCGAGCGGGTTCCTCACCGGCAAGTACCGGCGGGGTGAGCCGGTCGCCGCCGGCTCCAGACTCGATACCTGGTTCGATGCGCAGGAGCGTGCGGACGTGTTGACGGAATCGCGCTTCGATCGTCTCGAGGCGCTGGAGGCGTTCGCATCCGGTCATGGCCGCTCGCTGCTGGAGCTGGCGTTCGCGTGGCTGCTCGCACTGCCCCCGGTTGCGTCGGTGATCGCCGGTGCCACGTCACCCACGCAGGTGATGGCGAACGCCGCCGCGGGGGAGTGGGCCCTCTCGCCGGAGGAGCTCGCTTCCGTCCCTTGAAGTGCCGCCGAGGGCTGCACATGGTCAGTCGCGCGGAGCGATCGCGGCCGGGGCCAACTCGCGCCAGGCCTCGGCGCTCAGCAGCCCCCGGTGGTGGAAGAACACGGCCTTGGCGATCGACCGGAACCGACGGCTTCCGAGCGCGAGATCGATCAGCGCATTCGGCGGGCGCAGGTCCATCGCGGCCCGCATCGGCCGTTTCCACGCGAACGACGGGTAGGCGGTCCTCAGCGCCTTGTCGAGGGTGGGGCCGCCGTCGAGCAGATGGCTCGCGATCGCGATGCCGGCCGCCCGTCCCGACCGCAGCGCCGTGTGGATGCCGCCGGCCGTGAGTGGGGAGACGAGGCCGGCCGCGTCGCCGACGAGCACGGTGTCGGCGATGGCGAAGGGTCGCACGGCGCCCCCGACCGGGATCAGACCACCGCGCATGCCGATCCGGTGTGCGCTCGAGAGGTCGATCACGGTCGACACCCGCTCGATGAAGCGCTCGAGATCGGGCCGTGCCGGCGTCCGGGCGGCGAGCCCGACCTGCGTGATACCCACTCCGGGCACGACCCAGCCGATGTAGCCGGGAGCCAAACGAGAGTCGAGGAACACGTGCAGCCGCCCCGGCACATCGTTGACGCCTTCGAACTCGGCTTCGATCCCCGCGAGGAACAGGCGGTTGCGGCCGAGTCCGGCGTCGCGAGCCACGCGCGATCGCGGTCCATCGGCTCCTACGAGCGCCCGGCCGGTCCGCATGCTGGCTGCGAACGCGCGGCCGCAGCGGATATCGGCTCCGTGCGCCGCCGCCCGCTCAGCCATCGAGCGCAGCAGGGCCGGTGTATCGGTCGCCATGAAGTAGTACCCGGGGGCATCGAGATCGACCCAGCGCAGCGACGGCCCGTACAGCCGCACGCCGTGGATTCGGCGGATCGCGCCGAGCGGCACGTCCTCGTCGTCGGCTGCTTCCTTCACGAGGAGACCGGTCGTGCGCACCGCGTGCCCCGGGTCTGGTTTGCGTTCCCACACCACCGTGCTGAGCCCGCGCGCGGCGCACGTCCTCGCGCAGGCAAGGCCCGCGAAGCTCGCACCGACGATCTCGGCGTCGATCATGACGCCAGCCTGAGTGCATCCCGACCCCCAAGGAAGCGCCGTGACCGGAACGGGACAGGCCCAGCACATCACCGCAACGAGCTAGGACGTCGGTGCTGCCAGCCCGTCGGCGATCTCGTCGGTCCACGAGGAGATCTCGTCCCAGTCTCGGAAGTCACCCTCGGGCGCCTTCACCGCTTTGACGAGCATCCGCTCGGCGAAACCCAGCTTCGCGCTGTCGAGCGCTCCGAAGAACGTCCGATGACCGCGGGGCGAGATGCGTGTGCGCAACTCATCGAGCTGCTTGGGCTGTTCCTCGTCGTCGGCGACGTGGTCGCCGAGCGGCCCGCTGCTGAAGAGCCAGACGGGAAGGGTGGCGAGCGTCTCCGCGTTCCGGTCCACGAATCCCGTCGCGTCCTTCATCCACGAGCCCGCGTACACGGCGCTGCCCAGCACCACCGCGTCGGCCCCGGCGAGCCCGTCGATCTCGTTGACGGAGCGTGCCTCGCTCTGCAGACCTCGTGCCGTGAGCCCGGTGGCGATGTGTTTCGCGATGTCCTCTGTCGCACCGTGTTTGCTCGCGAACGCGACGACGATCATCGTCCACCTCCATCGGACCGCTCGGTGCGGCCACGGTCACATCATGCTCGCCACGGTGGTCGGGCGCTGGGTCGTACGGCCCCGTGGCGAAGGGCGGGACGTCCCCGACGACGTCGGCCGCGACCAGATGCGCAGGATTTTGGCGATTCTTTCGGGCAGATGTCGTTGTCGTCGTGGTACAGAGGGGGTACAACAGGTGCAGGTCTGCGGACGTCGATCCTTGAGCCGACCAGCACTACGGCGCATCCCCCCGCAGCCGACATGAGGAAGACATGTCGACCACAGATCTCGCCATCCTCGCCGACGCGGTGACCTTCGCCATCATGGTCACGATCGGCGGTGTCATCGTGTACCTGGTTGCGCGCTCGACGTGGAAGCGCCATGCCGTGCGACGGACCCTCAAGGTGGGCCTCTCGGCTGCCGCACTGGTCGCGGTCGCGCTCGCCGGCGTGGCCGTGTGGCCCGCCGCCCGAGAAGGGGTCAACACCGCTGCAGGGGTCGATCTCGACTCCAAAGACGAGGTTGTCGTGCCCTCCGAGGAGCCCCTCGAGCCGGACCGTCCGGTGGCTGACCTCGACCATTCCCGATCGAAGGGTCGACCGGCCCGCGTGATCGAGCTCGCCGCCATCGGCTCCGACGGAGGCGTCGCACCGGCGCCGGCGGGCGGCGGAGGTTCGGGTGGGTCTGCAGGTTCGGGGGGGTCTGGCGGTTCGGGTGGGTCCGGCGGCGGCGGCGGAGGCGGCGGCACCGGCGGCGGCGGGGGGGGTTCGGGCGGCGGTCCCGGCCCCTCTCCCACACCCAGTCCATCGCCATCTCCGAGCCCCTCGCCATCGCCATCCCCGAGTCCCTCGCCATCGCCGTCGCCCAGCCCCTCGCCTGACCCGGATCCACCACCGCAACAACGACCGGTCGCTTGACCGCTCTCCTGTGTCGGAGCGTCCGGGTTCCTCGCGGCTCCCCGACCTGGGACCTCGGGGGGAGGGGTGGGTCGCCCTACAGTTCACGCTGCTGATCGCCGTGGTCGGAGCTGCCGCGCTGGGGCCTCGATGGCGCGCAGACCTGCGAGCGGTCGGGCTCATGACGGGCATCGTGCTGATGGCGCTGGGGGCGATGCTCGCGCTGTGGGGTTCCCGAGGGTTGGGCGCCGCTCTCACGCCCCTCCCGCGTCCCCGCGACGACGCCTCGTTCCGCGATGCTGGCGCCTATCGCCTCGTGCGCCATCCGATCTATGGAGGCGTGCTGCTCCTCGCGGTGGGGGCAGCGCTCCTTTCGTCGCCGCTCGCGCTGGTGCCGGCCGCCTGCCTCGGCCTGCTCTTCGAGGGGAAGCGGCAACGCGAGGAAGGCTGGCTCACCGAGCGCTACCCCGAGTATGCGTGCTACCGCAGGCGGGTTCATCGGCGGTTCGTGCCCTACGTCTGGTGAGCCCGCCTCGATCCGTAGACTCCGTACGTGAGCGACACATCTTCGGTCTACGAGCGCGTCGGTGGCATGCCGTTCTTCGAGCGTCTCGTCGACCGATTCTATGAGGGTGTTGCCGAGGATCCCGTGCTGCTTCGCCTCTATCCCGAGCCGCAAGACCTCGCGCCGGCCCGCCGGCGTCTCACACTGTTCTTGGCGCAATACTGGGGCGGCCCCAGCGACTATAGCGACGAGCGAGGCCACCCCCGTCTGCGCCTGCGGCATGCACCGTTCGCCATTGGGGGTGCGGAGCGCGATCGGTGGTTGGTGCACATGCGCGCGGCGATCGTCTCGGTGGACCCGCCCGACGAGATCGCGCGGGCCCTCGACGAGTACTTCGAGATGGCCGCCGAGAGCATGCGGAACCAGATGACGTGATCGCGGCCGCCTCGACGTTTCCACACGGCGGTTCTGCGGGAGCGATGGGTACGATGTGCCGATGTTGAGTCCTGATCTCGAGACCAGATTGAACGAGCAGATGCGTTCGGAGTTCTCGTCCGCACACCTGTATCTCCAGATGGCCGCGCACTTCGAAACGTCCGGATTCCCTGGATTCTCGGCCTGGATGCGCGCGCAGGCGGACGAGGAGCGCGCTCACGCGATGAGGTTCTTCGATTTCATCCTCGATCGCGGCGGCACCGCGGTGCTCGGGGCGGTCGAAGCACCGCCCGCCGAGTTCGGCTCGCCGCTAGAGGTTTTCGAAGCATCCCTCGCCCACGAGCGCACGATCACGACGGCGATCGACGGGCTCTACGAAGGAGCCGACCGGGCGACGTCGGCGTTCCTCGACTGGTTCGCCACCGAGCAAGTCGAGGAAGAGGCCACGGTGTCGCAGATCGTCGAGTCACTCAAGCTCGCAGGACAGAGCGGCCCGGCGCTGCTCATCATGGACCGCGACCTGGGATCGCGCTCAACCGCCCCCGACCCCGGGGCGTGAGCGCTCGGCCTCGGCCCGACGTTCCTGCGCCTCTCG
>JAOUEA010000321.1 GCA_029858935.1 Actinomycetota bacterium | reverse complement strand
GGCATCGGAGAGGCGCTTCAGCACGATCATGCCGCAGCCCTCGCCTTGTCCGAAGCCGTCGGCCGACGCGTCGAAGGTCTTGCACCGCCCGTCACGCGACAACGCGTGGAACTTGCACATGGTGATCGTCAGCTCGGGCGACAACAGGACGTTCACACCACCGGCGAGCGCGACATCGGTCTCCTGGTCGCGCAGGCTCTGACACGCGAGGTGGATCGCCACCAACGAAGACGAGCATGCGGTGTCGAGGGCGACGGACGGGCCGTGGAGGCCCAGGACGTAGGAGATCCGCCCGGCGGTGAAGCTGAAGTGGTTCCCGGTGACGTAGTACGCGTCGAGGTCGTCGGCGCCGCCGTCGCGCAGGTGGAGCTTGGCGTAGTCGTTCTCCATGACGCCGACGTAGACACCGGTCCTGGTGTTCTCCATCGCGTCGGCCGGGATGCCGGCGTGCTCGAGAGCCTCCCAGGTCGTCTCGAGCAGGAGACGCTGTTGGGGATCGAGGCTGATCGCCTCACGCGGGGAGATCCCGAAGAAGGCAGCGTCGAACCGGTCGATGTCGTCGAGGAAGCCACCCTCGCGCACGTAGAGCTTCCCGGGTGCGTCCGGGTCGGCATCGTAGAGGGCGTCCGTGTCCCAACGACCAGCGGGCACGGGCCCGATCGCGTCGACCCCATCGATCAGAAGCTGCCAGTAGGACTCGGGGTCGTGGACACCCCCGGGGAAGCGACAGCCGATGCCCACGATCGCGATGGGCTCCGAGCGGGCGTGCTCCATCTCTGCGATCCGGGCCTCGAGCCGGTCGAGCGCGCGAAGCGCCTCCTTGTGCAGCGACGGACCGGGCTCGGTCACCTGCGGCTCATCCATCGCGCACACCCCGCAGTCGCTGGCGGAGCAGCGCCTCGGCCTCGTCGTCGGTGAGCCGGTCGACGTCGACCGGCGCCGGGACCTCCGCGGAGGCGCGCGAGATCGGCTCGTCGTCGGTGGGGGCTGACGGCTGCCCGAACCCGGTGACCATCTCGGCCAGGTAGGAGGCGATGGCGCGCACCGTGGGGTGTTCGAGCGCCAGCGTGTCGGCGAGAGAGGTCCCGGCGTCGGCACCGAGCATCTCGATGAGCTCCACTGCGGACAGCGAGGTCATCCCGAGATCGAAGAGACGATCGTCGACCCGGATCGAGTCCGGTCCCCCCAGGCCGAGGACCAACGAGACGCGCGCCCGAACGTGCTCGACCAGCATCGCCTGCCGCCGGTGCACAGGGGCATCGGCGAGGCGACGCTCGAGGGACGGAACCTGGGCTGCTCGATCGCTCTCGGCCGGGGTGGCCGTCACGTTCGTGGGCGCCGTCACCCCGTCCGCGCCGTCGAGCCACAGGCGCGTTCGGATCCAGGGCGTGGACGGAAGCGTGACGCATCGCGCGTCGGGGGGTTGGAGGGGCCGCCAGTCGACCGATCGTCCCTGCACGTAGAGCTCGGCCAGCGCGGTGAGCGTGACCGGATCCTGTTCGCCGGTGACGATCGCGTCGTCCACCGCGCTCGCCTCGAGTCGTTCCATCTCGTCTCGAACCGCAGGGTCGAGCTCGCCGGCGCTCGACAGGGAGGATGCCCCACCGACGACCATCGCACCCACCCCCGCCCCGTCGAGGATCGCTCGGAGGTGGTCGCGCAGCTCCGTGGCGTCGCGGCCGAGCACGGCAAGCCGCTCGGCATGGTGGGTCCTGCGAACCGAGGCGGTGAAGACGACGTCGCTCAGTGCGCCGGGTTGCTGCCCGAGCAGATCGAGCATCGCGTTCGCGAGCAGCATCAAGGAGTCGCCCGTCGGGGCCGACAGCGGAAGCACGTGGAACCGGTCGACCTGGCCCTCCACGCGTGGGTCGATCGGAGCCGGGCCTTCGAGCACGACGTGCGCGTTCAGGCCGGACATCGAGATCGCCGTGACCCCGGCGAACACGGCCCCGTCGCTCGCCGGCCACGGTTCGAGCTTCCGCTGTGGCGCGATCCCGAGCGCGCCCACATCGATGTCGGGGTTGATCTCGTCGAGGTTGATCGTGGGGGGGATCTCGCGGTGGTGCATCGCCAACGCGACCTTGATGAGACCAGCGACACCGGCAGCTGAGTCGAGGTGACCGATGTTGCTCTTGACCGATCCGACCGCGCACGGTCGAGTGCGGCCGGCCGCCTGACCGACCACGGCACCCACCACCGACGTCTCGATGGGGTCGCCCTTGGGCAGCCCGGTTCCGTGGAGCTCGACGTAGTCGACGTTCCTCGGCTCGACGCCCGCGACGTCGTAGGCGTGACGCAGGGTCCGCTGCTGGCCCTCGGCGCTCGCGGCCATGATC
>JAOUEA010000085.1 GCA_029858935.1 Actinomycetota bacterium | reverse complement strand
CAACGGAGGATTCACCTTGTAGTTCGTGTCGTACGTGATCAGGTCGTCGTCCGTGAACACCAGGTGATGCGGGGTGACCTCAGCCGTCACCCGGACCTCATCGTTCTTCGCTCGGCGAACGAGCTCGACGGACCGCGCGCTCGAGACATGGCAGACGTGGATGCGGCCGCCGGTGGCCCGCGCCACCGCGAGGTCACGAGCGACGATGATCTCTTCCGCCTCTGCCGGCCGCCCGGCGAGACCCATCGCCGCGGAATGGACCCCTTCATGCATGTGGCCGTCGGTCACGAGGGAGGCATCCTCACAGTGATCGGCGATCACGACCTCGGCGGGGAACGCCTTCGCATAGACGAGGGCATTGCGAAGCATGCGCGCGGTGGGCACGCAGTTGCCGTCGTCCGAGAACACGCGCACACCGGCCGCGACCATCTCGCCCAGCTCCGCCATCGACTCTCCGGCCAGACCCTTCGTGATCGCTCCCACGGGGAAGACGTCGGCCGAGCCGGCGTCGGCGGCCTTGTCCCGGATCTCGGCCACGATGCCCGCGTGATCGGTCACCGGATCGGTGTTGGCCATCGAGCAGACCGCAGTGAAACCACCGGCCGCCGCTGCCCGCGTGCCGCTCGCGATCGTCTCCTTGTGCTCGAACCCCGGCTCACGCAGGTGGGTGTGGAGGTCCACCAGACCGGGGGCGAGGACGAGACCCTCGCACTCGAGCACGTCGGCACCGCTCGCCTCGAGCCGGGCTCCGACGTCTCGGATGCGTCCGTCGGCGACGAGCACGTCGGCATCGGCGTCGTGGCCTGACGCCGGATCGACGACCCTGGCTCCCCGGAACAGCATCGCCTCAGGCACGGGATACCTCGTCGGTCCCGCCGGGGAGGGCTCCGCCGCCGAGCAAGAGGTACAGCAACGACATGCGCACCGCGATGCCGTTGGTCACCTGCTCCTCGATCACCGATTGCGGAAGGTCGGCGACATCGGAATCGATCTCGACCCCGCGATTCATCGGCCCGGGGTGCATGATCAAGGCACCCTCCTGCAGCGACTCGGCGCGTGTGGCCGTGAGGCCGAACAACCGGTTGTACTCGCGCACGCTCGGGAAGTAGTCGAGCCGCTGTCGCTCCCGCTGCACCCGGAGCATGTAGCAGACGTCGAGCTTCGGCATGACCGCGTCGAGGTCGTAACTCACCTGCACGCCCCAGGTTGGGGCATCGGGTGGGATCAGTGTCGGAGGTCCGATCAAGGTCACCTCGGCACCCATCTTCACGAGCCCGAAGCTGAGCGAGCGCGCGACCCGCGAATGCAGCACGTCGCCGACGATGGCGACGCGAAGCCCCTCCAGACGTCCGAGTCGCTCGCGCATCGTGTACAGATCGAGCAGGGCCTGCGTCGGATGCTCATGCGTCCCGTCACCTGCGTTCACCACGTGGCCTTCGACCCATCTGGTCAGCTGGAGCGGCGAGCCGCTCGACGAGTGGCGGATCACGATCGCGTCCGCACCCATGGCCTGCAGGGTAAGAGCGGTGTCCTTCAGGCTCTCGCCCTTGGCGACGCTGGACCCGCTGGCAGAGAAGTTGATCACGTCGGCCGACAGCCGTTTCGCCGCGAGCTCGAACGAGATGCGGGTGCGTGTGGAGTTCTCGAGGAAGAGGTTCACGACGGTGCGGCCGCGCAGCGCGGGCACCTTCTTGATCACCCGCGATCCGACCTCCCGGAACGACTCGGCCGTGTCGAGCACGCGCGTCACGTCGTCGGAGGTCAGGTCGTGCATCGACAGCACGTGACGCTTCATCGGCCTACCTCCTGGCTGAGGGAGGAAGCGCCCTGCACGACGACCGCGTCGTCACCGTCGAGCTCGACGACCCTCACGCGGACGTCATCGTCGCGATGGGTCGGCACGTTCTTGCCGACGAAATCGGCCCGGATGGGCAACTCGCGATGACCGCGATCGACGAGCACGGCGAGCCTGATGCGAGCTGGCCGGCCGAAGTCGGTCAGAGCGTCCATGGCCGCTCTGATCGTGCGCCCGGTGAACAGCACGTCATCGACGAGCACCACCGTTCGCCCGGTGATATCGACGTCGATGCGCGTCTCGTGCACCTCGGGCGCCTCGGCCCGCAGGCCGATGTCGTCGCGGTAGAAGGTGATGTCGAGCACACCGACGGGAACGGCCATGCCCTCGATGCGCTCGATCTCGGCGGCCAGCCGGCGGGCCAAGTGATCGCCGCGGTTCGCGATGCCGACGAGCACCAGGTCGTCCGCGCGCTCATCGCGCTCGACGATCTCGTGGGCGATGCGGGTGAGCGCCCTGCGGATGTCGTCGTCGTCGAGCAGCGTCGCCGGCGCGCTCACACGCATACGCCCCCTCGGGCGTGCGAGGGGGCGCGACGATCGTGATCCAGCATGTTCCGCTGCGTTCCCTTCCCGGCCTCGCAGGACCGGACTTAAAGGGGGAAGCTCTGTCGCCCAGGAGCATACCCGGGTGCCTCCGATGCGGGCAACCACATCGGGTCCGTGGCCATCGAAGGACCTCCCGCGTAGACTGGGGTCCCGGCCGATCCGCGAGGGTCGGCCACCACACCGGGAAGGAAGTGGCAAACCGCATGAACGAATGGGTCATCGTGGGTATCGTTGCGATCGCCGTCATCTTCGGAGCGACGAAGCTTCCCGAGATCGCGCGCAACCTTGGCCGTTCGTCTGGCGAGTTCAAGAAGGGTCTGAAGGAAGGCGACGCGGAGGAGGCCCCGAAGGCCGCTCCGGCCTCACAGCCGACGGAACCGACCGACCCACCAGCCCCTCAGAGCTGAACGCCTGCGGCCTCAGGCTTGGGCGATCCGGCCCAGGATGCCGTTCACGAACGCCTTCGATTCATCAGCCGAGAGTTCCGACGCGGATTCGACCGCCTCGCTGATCGCGACCGCATCGGGCACGTCGGCGCGGTAGCGGAGCTCCTCGACCGCCACGCGAAGGATCGTGCGATCGAGGGTGGCCATGCGCGCCACGGTCCACCCGTGAGCGTGCTCCTCCAGCAGCAGGTCGATCGCCGCAGCGTGGTCGACGACCCCTTCGACGAGATCTCGCGTGAAGGGCGTCAGTGCCCGGCCCGCCTCGCGCCACGCCGCGAGGGTGACCGAGGGATCCTCGCCCGTCACGTCGGCCTGATACAGGATGTCGATCGCCGCTCGCCGTGCCTCGCGGCGCGTGGTCACCGTCTGCCCACCGGGCTCAAGTCTTCACGCGTTCCATGTATTCGCCCGAGCGCGTGTCGACCTTGATGCGCTCGCCCTCTTCCACGAACAGCGGCACGTTGACGACCACGCCGGTCTCGAGGGTTGCGGGTTTGAGCGCCCCGGTGCGGGTGTCGCCCTTCACGCCCGGGTCGGTCTTCGTGATCGTCAGCACGAGCGAGGCCGGAAGATCGACCGAGATCGGCTCACCGTCGTGGGTCGCGACTTGTGCGGTTCCCCCCTCGGTCAGGTAGTCCACGGCACCGCCCATGATCGTCGCCGGTACGTGGATCTGATCGTAGGTCTGCAGGTCCATGAAGACGAAGTCGTCGCCATCGGGGTACAGGTATTGGAAGTCCCGGCGCTCGACGATCGCGAGCCCGACCTTCACACCCGCGTTGAACGTGCGCTCGAGCACCGCGCCCGTCTTCACGTTGCGAAGCTTCGTGCGCACGAACGCCCCGCCCTTGCCTGGCTTGACGTGTTGGAACTCGATGATCTGGAACAAGACGCCATCGAGCTCGAGGGTCATGCCGTTCTTGAAGTCGTTCGTGGAAACGCTCACGCGCCGATCAGCTCCCGCCGTCGATGGTCGGATCCCTGCCTACAGTTCGATCAGGTCACGCGACGCGTTGCCGAGCACCCGGCATGCGTCGGCCGTGACCTCGACCATGTCCTCGATGCGAACGCCGCCCAGCCCCGGCACGTAGATGCCCGGTTCGACGGTCACGACGGCCCGCGCAGGCAAGACGTGCGTGAACTCCCTGCCGAGCCTCGGGCCTTCGTGGATGTCGAGTCCCACCCCGTGTCCGAGACCGTGGCTGAACGCGTCGCCGTATCCGGCCCCTTCGATCACACCCCGGGCCGCTGCGTCGACCTCGGCCCCCGTGGCACCCTCGTGCACCGCGTCGATGCCTGCCTGCTGAGCCTGCCGAACGATGTCGTGGATCTTCTTCAGCTCCGAGGCAGGCTCGCCGAAGGCGATCGTCCTGGTCATGTCGGCGTGATAGGCACCGAAGAGGGCGCCGAAGTCCATCGTGATCACGTCGCCTTCCTCGAGCATGCGATGACCTGGTTCGTGATGTGGCTCCGCGGCATTCTCACCGAACGCGACGATCGGATCGAAGGACAAGCCGTCGGCGCCGTCGCGGCGAAGCAACGCCTCGAGGTTGCGCGCGATCTGCTGTTCCGTCACACCGACGGCAAGGGTCTCGAGAACATCGTCGAAGGCCTGGTCGGTCACGGTCTGTGCTCGCTCGAGCGACGCGAGCTCCTCGTCGTCCTTGATCCAGCGGATGCGGCCCACCTCGTCGTCACAGGCGACCAGGTCGACGCCCTCGAGCGCATCGGAGAGGCGCTCGTACGATCGCACCGACAGGTGATCTGCTTCGAACCCCACCCGGCGCACACCGAGCCTCGAGACCTGTTCGGCGAGCGCGCTCGCGAGCGCGTCCGAATAGGTCACGCGCTCCAGGTCGGGGACCTCGTGCCCGGCCTGTTCGGTGTACCGACCGTCGGTGAAGAACACGCTCTCGTCGCCCGCGACCAATGCCTGACCGTTGGAACCCGCGAAGCCGGTCATGTATCGAACGTTCGTGAGGCTCGTCACGAGGAACGCGTCGACCTCGAGCGAGGACAGGCGGTCGGACAGGGTGGAGCGTCTCAGGTGGTGATCCACGGCATCGCCTCCAGCGCCAGATGATAGCCACCGGCCCCCAGGCCGGTGATCGTCGCCCGACACACCTCGGAAACTACCGAATGCCGGCGGAACTCCTCTCGGGCGGCGATATTGGACATGTGTACCTCGATCGCCGGCACCCCGCATGCCTCGATCGCGTCTCGCAGTGACAAGGAGTAGTGCGAAAGGGCCCCGGGGTTGATGACGATCGCGTCGTGACCCTCGCTCGCCGCCCCGAGTAACCACCCCACGAGGTCTCCTTCGTGATCGGACTGACGCCACTCGACGTCGTGGCCACGCGCGGACGCTCTGTCGCCGACCTCAGCCATGATCTGGTCGAGGGTCGCGGACCCGTACGTCTCAGGGTCGCGGCGTCCGAGCGCGCCGAGGTTCGGTCCGAACAGGAACAGCACCTTCATGCGGACGCTCCCATCTCCAGCATCGCGGCTCTCAGCTCGTCGTCACTCACGTCGTCGACGACGACCGGTTCACCCACAGCGCGCAGCAGCACGAACCGCACGCCTCCGTGGAACTTCTTGTCCATCCGGAAGGCCGACAGAACCTCGTCGGCAGGCGGCAAGGCGCTGTGCACCTCGAGCCCGAGCGAAGCGAGCAACCGCCCGGTGCGGGCGGCGAGCCCTGCGGCGGCCATGCCCCGGCGTTCGGCGAGTCGGGCCGCGAACACCATGCCGATCGCGACCGCCTCACCGTGCGTGCGCCCCGCGAACGCTTCGAGCCGCTCGAGTGCGTGCCCGAGCGTGTGCCCGTAGTTCAGGACGAGCCGCCCCCCCGTGTCGAGCTCGTCGGCGGCCACGGTGCCGGCCTTCGCAGTCACGCAGCGGAAGACGAGTGATTCCAGTACTGCGGGGTCGCGCGCGAGCACCGGGGCCGGATCGGATTCCAGGGTGTCGAGCAGCTCGGCATCGAGCGTGAGGGCATATTTCGCCACCTCGGCGAGTCCCGAGCGGAAGTCGCGCTCATCGAGCGAGGCCAGGGGCTCGGTGTCGGCGAGCACCGCGCGAGGCTGGGCGAACGTGCCGACGAGGTTCTTGCCTTCCGGCAGGTTCACGGCCGTCTTGCCACCGACCGCGGCATCGACCTGCGCCAGCAGTGTGGTCGGAGCCTGCACGAACGGCAGTCCGCGCATGTACGTCGAGGCGACGAATCCTGCCAGGTCGCCCGTGGACCCTCCGCCCAGCGCAACGATCACATCGTCACGGTGGGCCTCCTGGATCGCCAGCTGATGCAGGAGCGTGCCGTAGACCTGCAGGGTCTTGGCCATCTCGCCGGAGGGCACCGTGAGCAGCACCACGTCGAGCCCAGCCGCGGTCAGACCCGTCGCCAGCGTGCCGAACCAACGATCGACGATCCCCTGATCGGCCACCACGAAAGCCCGCTCTGCTTTGGGGAACCCCGGGAGATGCAGCGCGGCCTCCCCCAGAACGCCGGCCCCGACCACCACGTCGTAGGAACGCCCCGGGATGGGAACGGTCACACGGACCAACGCAGCTCCTCGATGATCGCCTCGGCGACGTCGCCGGGCGTACCGCTTCCGTCCACGACGTGCGCGGCGAATTCCCGGTACAGCGGCCCTCGCTCGGCCAACAGACGCTCGAGGTCGCCGTCCTCGCGGATCAGAGGCCGATCGTCGGCGGGGCGAACGCGATCCCGGAGCTCGGCGAGCTGCACGTCGAGATAGACCACGGTGCCCGTATTCCGCAGGGTGATGCGGTTGGCCGGCTCGAGCACGACCCCGCCGCCACACGACACGACCGAAGGATCGTGGGTGCCGGCCTTCACGAGGGCGCCGGCCTCCAACGCACGGAACGCGGCCTCGCCCTCCTCTTCGAAGATCTGGGTGATCGATCGTTCCTGCTCACGTTCGATCTCGGCATCGATGTCGACGAACGGCACGCCGAGACGGCCTGCCAGCTCCCGCCCGACGACGGTCTTGCCCGCACCGGGCATGCCGACCAGATAGACGATCATGCCAGCCCGTCCCGGTACCGCTCGAGGTTGCCGTGGGTCTCGGGCAGGGAATCGCCTCCGAACTTCTCCAGAACCGCGTTCGCGAGCTCGAACGCCACGACCGACTCCCCGACCACGCCTCCAGCGGGCACCGCGCAGACGTCCGTGCGTTGCTTGATCGCCACGGCCGGCTCCCCCGTCGCGATGTCGACCGTGGCGAGCGGCTTGGGAACGGTCGAGAAGGGCTTCATCGCCGCTCGCACCCTGATCGGCTCGCCGGTGCTCATGCCGCCCTCGATGCCCCCGGCTCGAGACGTCTTGCGGGACGGGCGACCGTCGCGCACGACGATCTCGTCATGCGCCTTCGAGCCGGGCTTGGCGGCCGTGGCGAACCCGTCGCCGACCTCGACGCCTTTCACCGACTGGATGCTCATGAGCGCAAGTGCCAAACGACCGTCGAGCTTGCGATCGTAGTGCACGTGCGATCCGAGGCCCGGCGGAACCCCGTAGGCCAGCACCTCGAAGATGCCGCCGACGGTATCGCGAGACTTCCGGAGCCGATCGATCTCGGCGACCATGGCCTTCGACACGGCGTCGTCGAAGCAGCGCACCGGCGACCGGTCGACCTTGGCGGAATCGTCGACTCCGGGCACGGGAGCGCGCAGAGGCACCTTCACCGACCCGATCCGAACGACATGCGACACGATGGCAACGCCGAGCTCGGCGAGGAACCACCGACACAGCGTGCCGATCGTCATGCGGGCCGCGGTCTCACGAGCGCTCGCCCGCTCCAACACGTTGCGCACGTCGTCGAACCCGTACTTCTGGGTCCCGACGAGATCGGCGTGTCCCGGTCGAGGGCGGGTCAGTCGCTTGCCGGGCTCGAGCTCACCGGTGGTGCCCATGAGCTCGGCATACTTCGCATCGAACTCCATGTTCGGGATCGTGACGGCGATCGGCGATCCGAGCGTGCGGCCGTGCCGTACGCCGGCGAGGATCTCGAACCGATCGGATTCGAACCGTTGGCGACCTCCACGCCCGTGGCCGTGGCGGCGCCGAGCGAGCTGGTGGGCCAGCGATTCGGGGTCGACGGGGACCCCCGCCGGCAACCCCTCGAGCACGGCCACGAGCGCCTTCCCGTGGGATTCGCCGGCCGTGAGCATGCGGAGCATGGGCACATCATAGGGAACGGCCTCGGGCGGGCTCCGAGATGGCCGCTCGACCCGCAGGCGGACGAGGTGCGGGAGCGGCCCGAAGGCCGCTCCCGCGGACCGGCGACCGCTCCCCCCGTGGGCGGGCCGCCGGAGCTATCGGCTCTCGGTCACGCCTACTTCGTCGAGTTGGCGCAGAGCGTGAACGATTCGTCGCCGTAGACGAAGGTGGCGCAATCGCCGGAGACCGAACGCAGCTCGTACCGACCGCCGTCGAACGTCTCGCCGATGGCGACGTTGTTGAAGACCCGTCCGTTGACCTCCACCTGCACCATCGCCTGTCCACCGCTCGAGAACACCGAGAGCAGCACCACGGTCTTCCCGCCGACGACCTGGCTCGATCCGCCGCCCGGGTTGGTCGGTGCGGGGCTCGTCGGACTCGCGGTGCCGGTGGTCGTGGCGCTCGGGCTGCCGCTGGAGGTCGGTCCGGGGCTGCCACTGACGCTGGAGGTCGGCGCGAGCGTCGGCGACAAGGCGGGCGGGATCGAGAAGGGGTCGCGACCCGTGAACACCGGGATCGGACTCACGCCGCCGGTCGGCGAGGGAGACAGCCCTCCTCCGCCTCCCCCGCCATCGGTCGGCACGGTGATCGGGGGCAACGACGGGATCGCCTCGTCGCCTCCTCCACCCGACAGTATGTTCATCACGAAGAAGCCGACGAGCAGCACGCCGAGCACGCCCCCGCCGATCATGAGCGTGCGCCGATCGCGAGGGGTCAGCGGCATGTCAGGCCCCCCCTGCGGCCGCGTCTTCGGTCGGTCCGGGCTCGGACCCCGGTCCAGCGCTCTGGTCGCTCGTGTAGAGGGTGACGCTGGCCTGCAGCTGCAGCAGGTTCGTGACAGTGGTCGTGGTTGCACCTTCGCCGCCCGCAGAACCGAAGCTGATGGTCGAGACCTTCGCGGCGCGCGGCAGCGTCTCGATGCTGTAGAGGAACTCGGTCAGCTGGAAGTAGTTCCCCGAGGCGGTGACCGCCAGCGGGATCGCCGACAGGCCGGAACCGGCCTCCAGCGTCGGCGTGCCCGGCGTGAGGTTGGTCAACTCCACCGACGACCGGGCCGCGGCGCCCTTGACGAGCAACAACATGCCCGGCTCGTCGGCGGTCGGAGGGATCTGCTCCTCGACGGACCGGATGGTCGCCTTGGCCTCGGGGGCGGCCAGCTCGGCTTGCTCGAGGGCGGCGAGCTGCGATTCCAGGGTTGCCTGTTGCGCCTGAGCGGCGGCGAGCGTGTCGTTCGCTTCCGACACCTGCCCCATCTTCGGCAGCACGAGCAGGAACATGAGGAGACCGACGAGCACCAGCGCGCCGGCACCGGCGATCAGGGGTGCGCGGCTACCCCGCAGCATCGACGGTGTCCTCCTTGCCGCGTTCTGTCCCCACGGCGTCGGTGAGATCGACGCTCAACGAGTAGTCGAAGCCGTTGACCTCCTGGTTCTTGCTGACCGTCGACATCCAGGGGTTGACCCAGCCCTTCACCTGCTCGAGCCGGGTGAGGAACACCGAGAGGGTGTCGATGCTCACGGCCTG
>JAOUEA010000084.1 GCA_029858935.1 Actinomycetota bacterium | reverse complement strand
GGCCTCACAGGCTCCTTCTTCAGACCGCTCGCGACGGGCTACGCCCTGGCAGTGGCGGTCTCAACGGTGGTCGCGCTCATCTCGACGCCCGCCACTGCGATGATCCTGCTCCGCAAGGGCCCGCTCGAACGCCGCGAGTCACCGCTCGTCGGCTGGCTGCAGAAGGGCTACGACCGGATGCTGGCGCCGATCATCCGCAGTCCGAAGCCGGCCTACGTGACCGTGGGCGCCATCATGGTCGCCGGCGCGCTCGCCCTTCCCCTCCTCGGGCAGTCGCTGCTGCCCACGTTCCAGGAACGAGACTTCCTAATGCACTGGATCTCTGCACCGGGGACGGCGGTGGGTGAGGAGCGACGGATCGTGACGCAGGCCAGCCGTGAGCTCACGGCCATCCCCGGCGTCAGAAGTTTCGGCTCTCATATCGGACAGGCGTTCCTCTCGGAAGAGATCAGTGGCGTGAACTTCGGCGAGAACTGGATCAGCATCGATCCGGAGGCACCGTTCGACGAGACCGTGGCCGCCATCGACGAGGTCATCGAAGGGTTCCCGGGGCTCTTCCGCAACCGAGAGACGTATCTCAATGAGCGCATCGACGAGGTCCTTGCCGGATCCAGCGATGCCATCGTGGTTCGCATCTTCGGCGACGATCTGGAGACCCTGCGCAGCAAGGCCGACGAGGTCGGAGACCTTCTGGGCGAGATCGATGGCGTGGTGGATCAACACGTCGAGCTTCAGGCGGACATCCCGCAGATCCAGATCGAGGTCGACCTCGCCCGGGCGGAGCGCTACGGGTTGAAACCGGGCGACGTCCGCCGCGCCGCGGCGACGATGCTCGCGAGCGAAGAGATCGGAGACATCTTCCGGGACGGGAAGGCCTACGACGTGCACGTGTTCAGCACGCCGGCGGGCCGCGACAGCGTGGACGACGTGAGCAGCATGCAGCTCGATACCCCCGACGGGGAGTATGTGGAGCTGAAGGATGTCGCTGACATCAGCCTCGTGCCGAACCCGAACGCGATCATGCGCGAGTCCTTCTCGAGGACCATCACGGTGGGCGCCAATGTGGAGGATCGCGACCTGGGCTCGGTCGTGGGAGAGCTCCAGGAGCAGCTGTCCTCCGTCGAGTTCCCGCTCGGTGTGCACGCGGAGGTGTTGGGCGAGTTCACCGAGCGTCAGGCGGCCCAGAGCCGGCTCCTCGGGTTCTCCCTCGTCGCCGTGCTCGGGATCTTCCTGATCCTGATCGCGTCGTTCGGGAGCGTGCGACTCGCGACCCTGGCCTTCGTGACCCTGCCGATGGCCCTGGTGGGTGGCGTACTGGCCGCGTACTTCGGCGGCCGCATCATCTCGATCGGTTCCCTGGTGGGGTTCTTCACGGTGCTGGGGATCGTGGCGCGCAACGGGATCATGATGGTCAGCCACTACGAGCATCTCGAGGAGCACGAGGGGATGACCTTCGGTCCCGAGCTCGTGGCCCGGGGGTCGCGGGAGCGGCTCGCGCCCATCGTGATGACGGCGTTGACCACCGGGCTCGCCCTGATCCCACTGGTCCTGGCGGGCAACCTTCCCGGAGAGGAGATCGAGTACCCGATGGGCATCGTGATCCTGGGAGGGCTGATCACCACGACCCTGCTCAACCTGTTCGTGCTCCCATCGCTGTACCTGCGATTCGGGAAGTCGCGCAGGACGTACAAGGGCGACGTGGCCCCCGTGCTCCCGATGCCCGCATGAGTGCTCGCGGACGATCCCACACGCCGCGGCATCGCCGGCACCTCTGCCAGTGGAAAGCGACACCGACTTCGACGCGGCCAACTTCAGCAACTCCACCGATGTCACCTGCTCGCACTTCCCCCTCGTGCCGGGCACGCGGTTCACGTGGAAGGGGCATGCGCTCGACGATGACGAGCCCGTGACGCGCCGGACCGAGTTCACCGTCACTGACATGACGAAGGTCATCGACGGTATCGAGACGGTCGTGGCGTGGACCGGGACTTCACCGACGGAAACCGCGTCCCGGTGGACTGCTACTCCGAGGTCATGGTGATCGACCATTTCAACCCCGATGAGCCGGGCAGGCATCAACTGAAGCTCTATCGGGGTTGGGGAGCATCGGCACCCGGTGGCGCGGGAACAAATAGGAGGAGTAGGAGGAGTTGGAGCTCGTCTCCCTCGAGCATCTGATCGACGCGGAGATGGGCGAGACCACCGGCGAGGACTTGTTCGTCACCAACTTGCAGGTCAGCGACAGAATGACGTGGACTCCAAGCACGCTTGATTCGGACTGTTAGTCCGTAGTTGTGGTTCGAGTCCCACCCCGGGAGCCTCTGCACCCCAGGCGATAGATCGGTCCTTCACGAATCCGACTTGATGGCCTGTACGGCGCCTCTACGGCGGACGTTGACTCGAGGGCATCGGCCAAGGCGTCGAGATCGTCGTCGAACAGGTGTCCGTAGGCCGTCAGCGTGAACCCCGCAGAAGCGTGCCCGAGGGTCTGCTGGGCGTCTGACCGCTTCACTGCTGGACCAGAACCTGGAGCGGGCCCGGGTTCATGCTCACCGAGCTCCAGGCTGAGACCGCCGAGGCCCTGGAGAATCTGCGACCCCGACCTGAAATCGCCCCCCCCAACGCAGTACCAGGACGCGCTCGTCGAGGAAGCCGGAGTCCCGATCGAGAAGCACTGCCCCGGGCGCGAAGCAGAACCCCGATCTCGAATGAAGCCCCGGTCGGCACTGGCGGACACAAGTAGCAGCTCGTCTACGTGTAGCTGCCAAAGGGATACCTGAAGCGGGCACCGGCAAGCTAGAACAGCGCTCGGAAGTCGGCTGTCCGTCGTAGCCATCCGCGAAAGACGTACACTGACGAAAGACGCGGCCCCGTACTTGACGGGAGTTGAACTCACCTCACGGGCCCGCCTCCATCGGTCCCATCGCTGGTCCCAGCGAAGGCTTGATACCCCGAGCGGGTTTCGCTCTCGATCTGGCTCACGTTGGCCTCAGATGTTCAGGGGCACCATGCAACGAGCAAAGGAGAGCACACACCATGAAGCACATTCGCGTCGCAACCTACGAGATCAAGCAGGGCTCGTTCCAAGAGATCGCAGACATCGCCCGTCAGGGCATGCTGAGAACCTTCAAGGAGCAGCCCGGGTTCATCCGGTACGGCCTTGCCGACACTGGCGACAAGACTTGTCTGTCTCTCAGTACGTGGGAGACGCGCAAGGACGCCGATGCGGCGGTTCCCGTGGCCAGCGCCTGGGTTCGCGAGAACCTCGGCGAGAAGGTCGAACTCCGGTCGAACGTGATCGGCGACATGGCCTTCTTCGAGGGCGTGCCCGCGACGGTCTGAGCGACCGAAGCACTGAAGGACGAGGAGCCCACTTCGGTGGGCTCCTTCCTTCTTGATGGGACGGTCTAGACGGCTGCATGCCTGCGAAGCTCGACCATCAGATGCCGGCGCGCCGCACCACGTATCTTCTCTTGCGATCGCATCTCGCCAGCGTGAGTCAGCGCGTGCTCATCGCACGCGAGGCAAAGGTGCGTATCCGCGGAGTCGCGCGAACACGAAGGGTTCGCACAGGCTCTCTGCCTAATCACGTGCGTTCCCCCCGCTGCTAGACCCGCCTCAACATGAAGAAGAACAACGTCGCCACGCACAGGCCGACGACGCCGATGAAGACGAGTCCGATCTGCGCATATGCGCCTAGCACGTCGCCCTCGATCCCATACGGCGCGGACCGCTCTCGACGCGTGCAACTCGTGGATACAGTCGCGAGGAGTCAGCAAGGAACTCGTTGCTGCGGAGCTTGAGACGTGCATCGTCAGTCTCTCGCTCGTAGTCGGGGGCAGCCGGGATCCGTGAAGGTCCTGGATGCAGTGCAGGGTCCTGCGTGATGAGCGCCATGGCGCCCTCCCTTCGGCGGGGGGCTTCCCACGGCCTCTTCGCAGGGGTCCCTCTTGGAGTTCGTACCTTCATTCTCTCACTTTGCTCCGCACGTTGCGGGTTCGAGTGCCACCCTGATATTGGGGGCCATCACGATGCTCCCGGCGCTCAGTCCCACGTAGACCGCCTCGCGCAGCGACGGCAAGAGGTCCGCCAGTCCGGACTGGCGCATCCAGTAGCACAGGTACAAGGGGTCGCCACCTCCCACGAGCAAGGCATCGGTGTCCTGGAGCATGGGCATCGACTGCTCCTCGTCGATGCTGGGAAGCGCGGTGAGCTCCAGCACTCCCAACGACTTCCACCCCAGCTCGACCATGGGGGTTCTGGATTCTCGTCCGCTGATGAACCGCCAGGCATGGCCAGCACCGTCGGGATTGGCGTACATCGCGGTGGGGATGCAGAGGGCGTCGGACTCGGCGATCGGTGTGCAGAGGAGGTCGACCAGCGCGTCGTGGATGCTCGTGTTCTTGATGCCGGCGGAAGTGAGAAGAAGCTTCAAAATGCAGCCTGCGTCATCGTCGGGGGCAAGCCTCCCCGCAACACGTCGAGACGGATCGTCACCGTCCTGCCAGAAGGGTCACTCCTGACGGCGTTCGGCCGCCCATCCCTCGGCCCTCATCAGGAGACCTCGCGCCGGGGCAGATCCCGTTTAGGCCCATTGTTAGCGACCCTATAGCGGCCTTCGCCATGCTCCTTCCAACAGCTCCCGACGGGCGGGAGCGGGACACAGGAGGTGCCCCATGTTGAGGACCGCACGCCGCATCATGATCGCGCTCGGATCGCTCGCTGCGCTGGCTCTGGCCGGTGGCGCGCATTTCAAGATCGTCTGAGTTCGTAGGCGCACCGACGACGTTCGCACCGCGACCCCTTCCCGACGTGTCGGAGACCCTGGGCTGTTCCCCGGCCCAGGGTCTTTCCGGTCCCAGAACACCTCAGGTGCCGCGACTAGGGCGACCATGTGACGTAGACGCCGTCGCCGATCTCGACCGGTTCCTGCCCGACTTCCTGCACGACGATGCGACCCGTGCTCCCCGGGGCCTCCTCGGGGAAGGCGAACGCCGAGCCGTCGGGCGCCCACGGCGTCGTGCTCTGGGCGTACTGGGTGAAGAACGGCGCGTAGTCTCGAAGCACCTGGATCGTGGGGGAGTGGCGACCCTGCTCGTCGCTCGCACGCTGGCCGTCCCAGACCTGCCACAGGAAGGGGATCGCGCCGGGCGCCCCGGGCACCGGTGACAGTGAGAGCAGCCGCTCGCCGTCGGGGCTCCACCAGAAGGTCATCGCGCGGATCGAGGTGGCCAGCTGCACGTCGCCGGTCCGCAGGTCGACCACCCGCACCCCGTCGCCGGGCTGGGTCGGCCGGCGATCGAAGAGGTCGCCGTCGTCGTCGCCCAGCAGCTGATAGGCGACGGCTCCCCCGTCGGGTCGCAACACGAAAGACAGCGAGCCGTCGCCGGACACGAGCTCCTTCGCCGGCCCACCGTCGGTGACGGCGACGAGGCGCTGCGAGCCGGCGCCGGCCCGTTCGGCGTAGACGAGCGTGCGTCCGTCGGCGCTCCACGCGGGCGCGGCGAACTGCCCGGGCCGCCGGCTGACGCTCGCCGCCCGCCCGGTGAGGTCGATCTCTTCGAGGCGGTCGAATCCGGCATGTGCCAGAACGCTTCGTCCGTCGGGGGCCCAGGAGAAGTAGAAGAACGGCTCGCCGCCTGTGATCGCTCGGGCGACCGGCGGCGTGCGCGTCAGATCGAGCACCCCCATCTCTACCGGTTTCGTCGGATCTCCGCCCGAGCCGAGGAACGCCACGCGGTCGCCGGTCGGGCTCCACGAGAGGTAGTACGGCAGGAACGGGGTGTGTGTCACCGTGGGGTTCTGGCCACGCGGGCCCGCGACCACGATCGACCCGGAGACCCCGCTCGTGTTCGTCTCCTGCACCACCCACGCGAGTCGAGCGCCGTCGGGCGACCACGCAGGCTGCTGGGCGAGACCCCCGCCCGCGGTCATATCGACCCGGTCCGAGCCGTCGGATCGCACGGTGTAGAGGGAACCGTCGGCGGCGATCACAGCGAGACGACCCGGCGCTGAGACGGCGTCGATCGTGGGGGCATCGGTCTCGGGTGCGCTCGGGCCGGCCGGCTCGGGCGTCGTGGTGGTCGAAGGCTCGCCGAAACTGATCGTGCACGCGGACATGACCAGCGCGGTGACCGTCATCGCCGTCGCGAACCAGCGCCCCGACCGCTTCATCGCACGACCGTATCGCAGGTTGGCCGGAGAGGGGAGAGCCGCAGCGGTGGCGACTACCCCAATCGGCCGCACGGATCCGGAGATCACGCGAGGTTCCATGCGCCCCTAGGAGTTGTGTACGGTTCGGACGATGAACTTCCCTCGCCGAGGACGGCGCTCGTCCGTGTGGGTCGTTCGGCCATGGTGACCCAGCCGACGATCAGAGGCAGCCTGCAGCCGTACCTGCCTCGCCTCACCCTGCAGTGGCTCGCCGAGGACCCGAAGGCGCTCCATCGGGCCGTCGACGGTTCGGTGGTCTTCGTCGACATCTCGGGGTTCACCAAGCTGTCCGAGAAGCTCGCCAAGCTCGGGAAGGTCGGCGCCGAGGAGATGGCGGATGCCATCAACACCTGCTTCGCCGACCTCCTCGGCGTCGCGTACGTCGAGGACGGCATGCTGCTGAAGTTCGGCGGCGACGCCTTGATGCTGCTGTTCGCCGACGACGATCCGCACGAGCACGCGGCCCGGGCTGCCCGCGCGGCGCACGGCATGAGGAAGCGCCTGCGGACGGTCGGCAAGCTCGAGACCGCCGGTGGCAAGGTCAACCTGCGCATGTCCGTCGGTGTGCATTCGGGGACGTTCGACTTCTTCCTCGTGGGCGCGTCACATCGCGAGCTCATCGTCACCGGCCCCGCGGCGACACAGGTCGTGACGATGGAGGGAACCGCCGACGCCGGCGAGATCGTTGTGAGTCGCGCTCTCGCGGCCCACATGCCCCGCGCGTGCCTGGGCGATGCCAAGGGCCCGGGCGTCTTCCTGAAGTCGGCCCCCAAGGGCGATCCTCCGTCGGCGGTCTGGGCGCTCCCCGAAGTGGATGACGACTTGCTCCGCGCCAGCGTGCCGCTCGCGACGCGTGAGCATCTGCTCGCGGGCGTCGCGGAGCCGGAGCATCGTCAGGCGTCGGTGGCGTTCATCCATTTCGACGGCACGGACGAGTTGATCGTGCGCAGGGGCCCCGCGTGGGTGGCCGCTGAGCTCGACCGGCTGGTGCGCGACACCCAGTCGGCCGTCGATGCCTTCGGCATCTGCTTCCTCGCATCCGACGTCGACGCCGACGGCGGAAAGCTGATCCTCACCGCGGGAGTGCCACGGGCAACGGGCGAGGACGAGGAGCGCATGCTCCTGGCGCTGCGCCGCATCATCGAAGGCGAGCGCGCGATCCCCGTTCGCATCGGAGTGAATCGGGGGAGTGTGTTCTCTGGCGATGTCGGACCGCCGTATCGCCGCACGTACACGGTGATGGGTGACACGGTGAACCTGGCCGCGAGGCTGATGGCCAAGGCATCACGGGGCGAGATCTACGCGACGGAGTCGGTGCTCGAGCGGTCGCCGACCCGCTTCGACACCGCGGAGCTCGAACCCTTCATGGTCAAAGGCAAGGCCAAGCCGGTGCAGGCGTGGTCGCTCGGCTCTCCCGTGCGCAGCCGGATGGGCGATGACCCGACCGATCTTCCGCTCGTCGGACGTGATGAGGAGACCGACACGCTGCGCCGAGCCGTCGCCCGCGCGTGGGCCGGGAACGTGACCCTGCTCGAGATCGCCGGCGAGCCGGGCATCGGGAAGTCCCGCATGCTGAAGCAGCTGCGCGAGGAAGCCGGAGGGTGCGAGGTCCTGCGCGCCGCGTGCGAGGCCTACACGAGCTCGACCGCGTATGCCGTGTGGCGCGAGTTGCTGCGCGAGCTGCTGGGCCTGGGATGGGAGGATCCTGACCACCTCGTCGTCGACAACGTCGCCACCGAAGTGGCCGAGCGCGCACCCGACCTCGTTCCTTGGCTCCCACTGATCGTGTTGGTGTTCGATGCCTCGATGCCCACCACCCCCGAGGTCGACGCGCTCGTCGAGTCCAACCGGCGCGCCAAGCTGCATGAGGTCATGGCGTCGCTGCTGCCGCGACTGATCCCCGTGCCGACCCTGATCGAGATCGAAGACGCCCACCATATGGACGAAGCGTCGGCCGAACTGCTCACCTATCTCGTCGAGCGGGTGCAGTCGCGACCGTGGCTCGTGGCCGTGACCCGCCGAGAATCGTCGAGCGACGGGTTCCGGGCCCCCGAGGACCACGACGGCACCGTGCGGCTGTCGATCGAACCGCTCGACTGGGCGGCGGCGGCCGTATTGGCGCAGGCCGCGACACGCGACGAACCGCTGCTGCCTCACGACATGCAGGTCGTGGTGGAGCGATCCGCCGGGAACCCGCAGTTCCTGCTGGACCTGGTCGCGGCCGTCGCCTCGGGCTCCGCGCTTCCGGATTCGGTCGAATCCGCGGCGACGGCGAGGATCGATCAGCTCTCGATCCCGGACCGTTCGATCGTGCGGAGAGCGTCGATCCTCGGGTCGAGCTTCCACCCGAGGTTCCTCGACGACGTGTTGGAACCCGACACACCGAGCCCCGACGAGCGCACCTGGGAGCGTCTGAGCGAGTTCTTCGAAGCCGAGGGTGACGGGTATCGGCGGTTCCGCCGGGCCGTGATCCGGGAGGCCGCCTACGACGGCTTGCCGTTCCGGACGCGCCGCACGCTGCACGCGGTGGTAGGAGAGCGGCTGGAACGCGAGGTCGAAGATGCCGACGAGGCCGCGGGACTCCTGTCGCTGCATTTCATGCTTGCGGGTCAGTACGACAAGGCGTGGCCCTACGCGCGGACGGCGGCAGCTCGGGCCCAAGAGCGCTACGCGAACGAGGAGGCGGCGCAGCTGTATCAGCGAGCGATCGACGCGGGACGACGGCTGCCGGCGATCGGACCGATCGAACTCGCTCAGGTGCTCGCCTCGATGAGCGAGGCTCTGCTGAGAGCCGGGCAGATCCGCAAGGCCGCCGCGGCCAACGCCGCCGCCCGACGGCTCTGCAAGGAGGACCCGCAGATGTCGGCGCACCTGCTGTTCGAGCGCTCTCGGATCGAGGAGCGGCTGGGGCGATACCCGCAGTCGTTGGGGTGGGCGACCAAGGCTCGCCGCGTCCTGGAGCGGCTCCACGGGTCCGAGGCAGCCGTCGAGATGGCCAACCTCACGACCTGGCATGCGCTCCTGTTGCAGGCTGAGGGTCGATCGAGGGCGGCGATCGAGTGGGCCGAGCGCGCGATCGAGCAAGCCGAGGGCATCGGCGACCTCAAGGCGCTGGGACTGGCTTACAGCGTGCTCGACTGGGCGAAGGCGACGCTCGGGGAGCCGACGGGCGGGCGGTACTGGCGTCGCTCGCTCGAGCTCGCCGAAGAGACCGGCGACCTCGAACGGCAGGCTCACGTTCTCAACAGCCTCGGCTACTCCGCGTTCTACGAAGGTCAGTGGGACGACGCGATGGGGTTCTACGAGCGAGCGAGCACGATCTTCGGCACGATCGGCGACCTCGTCAACGCTCACGCGGTCGCCGGCAATGTCGCCGAGATCCTGGCTGAGCGGGGCCGCTACGACGAGGCCGAC
>JAOUEA010000320.1 GCA_029858935.1 Actinomycetota bacterium | reverse complement strand
TTCGGAAAGATCTTCCCGCGGCTCGGCTCACCGACCTGGTGCCCCGCGCGCCCGATGCGCTGCAGGCCGCTGGCGACCGACCCGGGCGACTCCACCTGCACGACGAGGTCGACGGCGCCCATGTCGATGCCGAGCTCGAGGCTGCTGGTGGCCACGATCGCGCGGAGCTGCCCCGACTTCAAAGCATCCTCGACCTCGAGCCGTTGCTCGCGTGCGATCGACCCGTGGTGGGTGCGGACCAGGTCTTCCTCGGCGAGCTCGTTCAGCTGGGCGGCGAGTCGCTCGGCGAGCCTGCGACCGTTCACGAACACGATCGTCGAACGATGGGCGCGGATCAGCTCGAGCAACCGTGGATGGATCGCCGGCCAGATCGACGTGCGCTCGGGCCCGGCGCTCGCGGGGCCGCTCGGGGGAAGGTCGATCACCTGGCCGAGCGATGCCATGTCCTCCACGGGCACGACGACCTCGAGCTCCATCGGCTTGCGGTGGCCTGCGTCGACGATCGAGACCGCGCGCGATGTGCCCTCGCCTGCATATCCACCGAGGAAGCTCGCGATCGTCTCGAGTGGCCGTTGCGTGGCCGACAGGCCGATCCGCTGTGGCGTCCGGTCGGCGAGCGCCTCGAGGCGCTCCAGCGAGAGTGCGAGATGGGCTCCTCGCTTCGTGCCGGCGAGCGAGTGGATCTCGTCGACGATCACGGTCGTGACACCGCGCAACGTCTCGCGCGCCGACGACGTGAGCATGAGGTAGAGCGACTCGGGCGTGGTGATCAAGATGTCGGGCGGATGCCTGAGCAGCTGTCGGCGTTCTCGCGCCGGCGTGTCGCCGGTGCGCACCCCGACCACGGGCTCGTGGGCGAGCGCCGCGCCCGCGCGTTCGGCCGCGTGGGCGATGCCGGCGAGCGGTGCCCGCAGGTTCTTCTCCACGTCGACCGCCAACGCCCGAAGCGGCGAGACGTACACCACCCGCGTGCGCGCGTTCTGGGCCGGCGGCTCCTCAGAGGCGAGCCGGTCGATCGCCCACAGGAACGCGGCGAGCGTCTTTCCCGAACCCGTCGGTGCGAGCACGAGGGTGTGCTCGCCCTTCGCGATCGCTCTCCACCCCTTGGACTGGGCGGCCGTGGGCGCGTCGAACGATGCCTCGAACCAATCGCGCACGGCGGGGGAGAACGGGGCCAGGCTCACGCACCAACGCTAGCGCGCGACGGCGACATGCGGCGGGCCGCCCGGCGCAGACGGCGGGGAGGCCGGCGATAGGATGCGGGCCATGTCGATCCGGCCCTCTTCCCGCGCGCGCGGTCTCGCCTCCGCCACCGTGCCCGGCCGCCTCACCGCAGCGGTGGCCGGCCTGGGGCTGGCGGCCACGGTCAGCCTTCTGCTCGCCGGTGCGGCCCACGCCCAGTCGCGAACGCCCTCGGCCACCCCACGCCCCGGCGCCGACGTGGGCTCTGTCGAGGATCAGATCGTGCTCGCCGGCACGGTCACGGTGCCGAAGGGCAGATCGGTGGGGGAGGTGGTCGTGTTCCACGGGCGGGCGAACGTCGCGGGCGTGGTGGTGGGCGACGTCGTCGTCCTCGACGGGCCGATCGCCGTCTCCGGGCAGGTCAGTGGGTCGGTCGTCGCGATGAACGGCACCGTGCGCCTCGCGCCGACGGCCTCGGTGGGAGGCGACGTGGTGAGTGCGCAGACCGTGCGACTGGTTCCGGGCGCCCTCGTGGGCGGCGAGGTTCGAGAAGGCGTCGCGTTCACGACCAGGGGCACGCTGGCCGCGCTCGGCGCCCTGCTCGGAGCCGTCGCGATCTCGGTCTCGGTGTTGCTCGTACTGCTCCTGCTCGCGGCCCTCGCCCCTCGGGGGCTCGACCGGGTCGCGACCGCGGCGCACACGGCACCGTTCGCGTCGTTCGGATGGGGACTCGTCGTCGCGGTCGCCCTGCCGCTGCTCGCGGTCGTGGCCTCGGCCTCGATCCTCGGCTTGCCCTTGGGCCTCTCGTTGCTGCTCGGATTCGGCCTCGTCGCCTTCGTGGGCTATGCGCTGTCGATCTTCACGATCGGGCGGCTGATCGTGCGGGAACCTCGCAGGCGCGCGGGGGCGCTGTTCGCCGGATGGGGCGTGGCGACCGCGATCGCACTGGTCCCGTTCCTCAACGTCGCGGTCTGGGTGGCCGGTTCGTTGTTCGGGCTGGGCGCCGCGATCGTGGCCATGTGGCGGGCACGGGCCGGCTCGCCGTCGCGCGGCCGTCACCGGGCTGGATACGCCCCGCTGGGCACTCCCGCACGCCCCGCGCACGCACCGCCGAGCGCTTCGGCTGCGACCGGCGACGACGATCGACTCCCGGAGGAGGCGT
>JAOUEA010000003.1 GCA_029858935.1 Actinomycetota bacterium | reverse complement strand
CGACACCTGGATCGAGTACAAGCGCCTCGAGGAACATGACGCGGTGGCACTCCGCCCTCACCCGTACGAGTTCGGCCTGTATTACGACGTGTGAGATCCGGCGGGCTCGGGCGGCCCGCGCGCATAGTAGTCCAGCGTGGACTACTGGGCCGCGTACTCCTGGGGGTGGTCCGCGCGATCCTGGGCCCACGTCTTGTCGATGATCTCGATCGTCTCGGCCACGGAGCGTCCGTTCTCCTCGGCCGCAGCCTTCACGTCCTCGAACCTGATGTTGTGCTCACCCATCTGCAGGTGGGCTTGCATGCAGCCGCACGTCAAGCACATGACCGCCTCCTTCCGGCTCTTCATGGCACCACGCGTCATCGCGAGCCTAACGGAAGTTCGTAGGACACTGTGATGCGCACCACGCATCACACTCATGCGTAATGCGCATCATGCCGATGCGTAAGGGATATCATGGCGACGATGCATGCAGCACAGTTCGTTCGCGAAGCTCGGCTGAGGGCCGGCCTCACGCAGCGCGCGCTCGCGTCCCGCGCCGGAGTTTCGCAGCCGCTGGTGGCTCGGATCGAGAGCGGACACGTGGAGCCGGCCTTCGAGCGCGTCCTCGAGCTGGTGCGCGCCTGCGGCTTCGACCTCGAGATCCATGTCGTTCCCCTCGACGAGGATGCGTGGACGCTCGCGGAACAAGGGGCCCAGCTCGATCCCGATTCGAGACTCGATCGACTGATCGCGGGCGTGGAGCTCGCACGGGAGGCGCACGGCGATGCCTGAGTTCCGCCCTCAAGAGATCATGGCCGTGCTGGACCGCCATGGGGTGCGCTACGTGCTCGTGGGCGGGCTCGCGGCCGTGCTGCACGGTGCGGCACATCTGACCACCGACGTCGACGTGGTGCCCGAGGACGGCCGCGAGAACCTCGCCCGCCTCTCGCGCGCGCTGCACGAGCTCGATGCGAGGATCAGGGTGTCCGGCGAGCCCGACGGGGTGCCGTTCGACCACTCCGCAGACTCGCTCCGCCGCGTTGCGGTCTGGAACCTCGTGACAGCGCTCGGCGACCTCGACATCTCGTTCGTGCCGAGCGGGACTCAGGGCTACCGCGATCTCGAGCGCGACGCCGAAGCGATGACCGTGCGGGGCGTCACGGTGCCGGTGGCATCGCTCGCCGACGTGATCCGCTCGAAGGAAGCCACGGGGCGCGCCCGCGATCGCGCGGTGCTGCCGGCGCTACGAGAACTCCTCGCTCGACAGCAGCGAGCGTCCCGGAGTCATTGACCGCGGCGGATTGACGGCTCCTCGAAGCGCGGCTACGTTCGCACCCGCCCCCGACGAAAGGACGACCCGTGCGACGGATGGCTCTGGCAACGGTTGTCGCGATGGCGACGCTCTTGGCGGCCCTGCCGGCCGAGGCGATCACGAACGGCGCTCCCGATGATGGGGCACATCCGTACGTGGGCATGATCCTGTTCACCCGTGCCGACGGCACGCGAACCCGTTGCAGCGGCACGCTGATCTCGTCGCGAGTGGTCCTCACGGCCGCCCATTGCACCTTCGGGAAGGTCTCGGCCCGGGTCTGGTTCGATGAGAGCGTGCCGGACCTGGCGACGGGTGGAGTTCCCGGCACTCCCTTCGTCCATCCACTGTACGACGACGTGCTCTTCGCCCCACCCGAGACGCACGACGTCGGTGTCGTGGTGCTCTCGAAGTCGGTGAAGATGAAGAAGTACGGGGTACTGCCGCACGCCGGCATCGTCGACAGCCTGTCGAACGTCATGGGCATCTACAGCGAACGCTTCGCGGTCGTCGGATACGGGCGCCAGGAGGTCAGGCCCGACAGCGTGGTGATCCGGGCCCGGTACAAGGCCGAGGTGGTGATCCAGAACCTTCACAACGCCGTGGTCGACGGATTCAACATCCAAACGTCGGGCAACGCGAACGCGATCTGGTCGGGGGGCACGTGCTTCGGCGATTCGGGCGGGCCGATCTTCCTCAACGACACCAACATCGTGATCGGCATCACGTCGTTCGGGAACGACCCCAACTGCAAGTCCAGCGGCTTCTACTACCGGACCGACATCGACGACACGCGCTCGTTCCTCGACGATTTCGTGCCTGTGCCGTAGCGGCCGTTGCCACATGCCTGAGAGCTGGCTCGACCTGGGGCTGATGTCGGGCTCCCCGCCTCCACCAGCGAAGGTCGTGACCTGGTCGAACTGGGACAAGGCGCCTTATCAGCGCTGGTCGTTCCTGCACACGCGCGAGCTCGCGCCGACCGCCCGAGTGGCCCGCGGAACGACCGTGTCGCCGCTGCCGCGACGGGAACGCGATCTGTCGGGGTTCTCGTTCCGTCATCGCGGCCGCGAACACACGATCGGCGAGACGATGGAACGAACCTTCGTCGACGGCTTGATGATCGTCCGAGACGGTGTCGTCGTGTTCGAGCACTACGTCGACGGCATGACGACCTCGATGAGCCACATCACCCAGTCGGTCTCGAAGTCGCTGGCGGCCACCTTGACGGGCGTGCTGGTCGGCTCGGGACGCTTCACGCTCGACGCGACGGTGCCCGACTACATCGAGGAGCTGCGCGGAACCTGCTGGGAGGGGTGCTCGATGCAGCACCTGCTGGACATGCGTTCCGGTACGGCATTCGACGAATCCGACTACGAGGACGAGACCTCTGAGTCCCACCGGGGGTTCCGGATCTTGGGGTGGCTCCCCCGCCTGCCCGACGACCCCACCCCCCACGACTACATCTCGAACATGCGCAACGACACCGCCCATGGAGGCAACTTCGAGTACCGCTCGATCCTGACCGACGTGCTGGGCTGGTGCATGGAGCGCGCGACGGGACAGCGTCTCGCCAGCCTGTTTTCCGACGAGGTGTGGGCACCGATGGGCGCCGCCCACGACGCCGATCTCATGCTCGGACCCGCCGGGTTTCCACTCACATCCGGCGGATTCTGCGTGACGTTGGAGGACCTGGCTCGGTTCGGACTGATGCACTTGCAGGCCGGCGAGATCGACGGCCGGCAGGTGGTGCCCGCCGAGTGGATCCAGAGGCTGCGCGTCAAAGACGAGGCACTCGTCGACGCCTTCTCGGCGTCGCCCGAGGCGGGCGACTTTCCTGCGGGAGCCTTCTATCACGATCAGTGGTGGGTGCGAGACGCCCAGGCCGGCGTCTACGCCGGCTACGGCATCAACGGTCAGCAGGTCATGGTGCACCACCCGTCGCGGACGGTCGTCGCCCGCCTTTCGAGCTGGCCGCGCCCGTGGGTCGACGAGTACGCCGAGCTTTCAGACGCGTTGGTGCTCGCCCTCTGCGAGCGATCGTGACGCGCTGGATCTTCCACGTCGACATGGACGAGTTCATCGCGGCGGTCGAAGTGCTGCGACGCCCCGAGCTGCGCGACGTGCCAGTGATCGTCGGGGGTGACGGCGACCCGACGAAGCGCGGCGTCGTCTCCACCGCATCGTACGCGGCGCGGGAGTTCGGCGTGCGCTCCGGCATGCCGCTGCGCACCGCCTTGAAGCGATGCCCCGACGGCGTGTTCCTCGCCGTCGACGCCGACCATTACCTCGAGGCCAGCGCCCGTGTGATGGACACGCTGCGATCGTTCCCGGCGGTCGTGCAGGTCCTCGGGTGGGATGAGGCGTTCATGGCCGTCGAGACCGAACAGCCCGAGACGCTCGCTCGCGAGGTGCAGCACGCCGTGCTGGAACGTACCGACCTGTGGTGCTCGATCGGGATCGGCGATTCGAAGCACCGCGCGAAGTTGGCGAGCGCGTTCGCGAAGCCACGGGGTGCGTTCCGGCTCACGCGCGAGGAGTGGCCGGCCGTCATGGGCCCGCGGCCGGTCGATGCCCTGTGGGGCATCGGGAAGAAGACCGCGGCCAAACTCCAGGCGATGGGCATCGCCACGGTCGACGAGCTCGCGGGCACCGACGAAGAGGTCCTCGCATCGCGTTTCGGGCCGAACACGGGTCCGTGGATCCGCCGGCTCGGCACGGGTGAGGACGACGGCGAGGTCACCGCGGAGCCGTACGTGCCGCGGGGGCAGAGCCGCGAGCACACGTTCCAGACGAACTTGACCGACGCGAACGAGGTCGCGCGGGAGGTCGATCGCATCACGCGCGAGCTCGTCGCCGACCTGCCTGAGGGCAGGCTCGTCGCGCACGTCACCGTGAAGGTGCGGTTCGCACCCTTCTTCACGTCGACCCACGGGGTGGGACTCGGCGAGCCCACGATCGATGCCGACCGCGTCGTCGAGGGAGCCCGGACAGCGCTCGCGAAGTTCGACCTCGACCGGCCGGTGCGCTTGCTCGGAGTGCGCGCGGGGTTCTCCACCCCGTGAGCCGCCACCTGCGGCTGCGAGGGGCGTCGCATCGGCCATGACGTCGACCGGAAACCGCGAGCTCCCCCCTGCCCCTGCTATGCGACGTCGATCAGCACGCTGTGCCACCCCGCCGCACCATCGGGGAACGGCTCGGCTCGCGACTCGGGCTGCGTGACGCCCTCGGCGTCGGTGGCTCGCACCTGCAGACGGCGGGCGCCTCGCCCGAGTCGGATCGTGAGCTTCCACTGGCGCCATGTATCGATCGTGTCTTCCTCGGCGAGTTCAGCCTCGGCCCACTCGCCGTCGTCGGCGCGCACCTCGACCCTCGCGATGCCGACGTGCTGAGCCCAAGCCATGCCGGCGACCACGACCTCACCAGCCTGCACCTGACCCCCCGACCGCGGCGTGTCGATGCGCGACTGCGTCTTGATGGGAGCCTGCTCGGCCCATCCGCGCCTGACCCAGTAGGGGTCGAACGCCTCGAACGTCGTCAGCTCGAAGTCGACGACCCATTTCGTCGCAGAGACGTACCCGTACAGACCGGGCACGACCATGCGGACCGGGAACCCGTGCTCGATCGGAAGTGGCTCACCGTTCATGGCGAACGCGAGCATCGCGTCGCGCCCGTCGGTCAGCGCCGAGACAGGAGTGCCGACCGTGAAGCCGTCGACCGACGTGGAGACGAGTTGGGTGGCCGCGGGGTCGACGCCCACATCGGCGAGCACGTCGGCGATCGGCGCCCCCACCCAGCGTGCGTTGCCGATCAGGTCGCCGCCAACCTCGTTGGAGACGCACGCCAAGGTCACGTCGCGCTCGATCAGCGGCCGCGCCTGCAGCTGCTCGAAGTCGATCGTCAGCTCCTGGTCGACCATGCCGTGCACGCGCAGCCGCCACTCTTCTGCCGTCATCGTCGGCACGAGCAGGGCAGTGTCGATGCGGTAGAAGTCCGCGTTGGGCGTGGTGAAGGGGCTGAGGCCGTCGATGCCGAGCTCGGCACCGGCGGGCACCGGCGCGGCCGATGCCACGGTCGAAGGAACACCGACACGTGCTCTCGACGCCACCGCCTGCGACCGTCGCGACAGGAACTGCCCCGTAACGCCGGCGGCGGCCGCGACGCCGAGCGCCACCGCCCCGCCCGCGAGGAACCGGCGCCTCGAGACACCATCGAGCGACGTCGGCGCGATCCGATCCGACTCGGTGTTCGATGCCTGCCCGAACAACCTGCGGTGCAGCAGCCTCAACGTCATCGCGCCGGCGGCGGCGCCCACCAACGCCGGCAGCGCATCGATCGGCTGCGCCGACGGGCGAGAGAGGGCAGCGATCACGCCGATCGCGCCGGCGAGCGCGAGGCTCGCGAACCCGATCTCGGGCCGGCGGACCGACGCCACGCCTACCACGACGGCGAGCACGGCGACCACCACCACGATCCCGATCAGCAGCACGAGCTTGTCGGCCGTGCCGAAGGTGTCGATCGCGAACTCCTTCAGCCACCTCGGGACGAGGTCGATCGTCGCCGAGCCCACGGCGAGCACGGGCGAGCTCTCGGCACGGCCGACGAGGCCGGCCAGCAGATGCGCGACGCCGAGTGCGGCTGCCGCCGACGCGAGCCCGAGCACCGTGCCCACGCGAATCCTCATGGGCAAAGACTGGCACCTCGACGGGTGCATGTGGGCGAACCGGGCGAACAGTAAGGGATTCGTGAGACCTGTCATCGAGCAGCAGGGACATCCGTCCTAACGCGTTCGCCGCGCACCTCGGGCCTTTGGGAGGTGGTCACCACCCGTGCAACCGATGCTAGGGTAGGCCGGACGTGGGACGGACCGAACTTTTGGTTCGTTCTGGCACAACGAAGGGTCCCCCTGATGCGCTTGAAGACGACAGCACTCTCGCTCGGTCTGATGATCCTCGCGACGCTTCTCGCCAGCGCCGGTCCGGCATCGGCGCTCACGAGCGTTCCCGATGGTACGACCTGGATGGCCAACGGGTTCGTCAAGGCCAGTGTGCAGTATGGCAACGTCATGTTCATCGGCGGCGACTTCTCGAAGTTGGGCGAGTCGGTCTTCCCGGGTCCGAACAGCGGCCCGTTCGTCGATGGCTACACCGGACTCGCCGCCATCGACATGACGACCGGCCAGGCGATCGCGAACTTCAAGCCGCGACTCACGGCCAACGCGAACCAGACGCTCACCGTTTTCGCGCTCGAGATGGTGGGAAATCGCCTGTTCGTCGGTGGGCAGTTCAGCACCGTGAACGGCGAGAACCACTACAACCTCGCGGCGCTCGACATCAACCCCGTCACCTTCCGCGACACCGTGGTGAGCACGTTCGACACCGTCGTGGGCATCCCGGGCAACTCGAACGAGGGAACCTTCGAAGTCCGCACGATCCTGGCCGGACCCGACGGCCTCTACGTCGGCGGCGCCTTCTCGAAGGTCGACGGAAAAGGGCGGCCGAAGACGGCGAAGCTCGAGTTCGACGGCTCGCTCGTCAACGCCTACAAGACGGCCGGGGTCGACGGCATCGTCCACGACATGGTGTGGGCCGCCGATGCGCAGTCCATCTTCCTGGCCGGCGGCTTCAAGCAGCTCGGTATCGGGAACCCGCGCTATGCGCTCGGTCGCATCGACCCGACGAGCGGGGCGACGCTGCCCTGGGCCGTGCCCTCGTCGCAGATCCCCGGCGCCACCACGACGGGGCAGATCTGCTACGAGCTGGCGACGACGACCACGCGACTGTTCGCCGGCTGCGGGAAGAAGCCGAACTTCGTCGGAGCGTTCAGGCTGGATGCCGGCGACGTCGGAACGCGCACATGGCAGTACGGCACGGGCGGCAACGTGCAGACCGTGCACCTGCTTCCCAACGGGGACGATCTGGTGATCGGCGGCCACCTCGGCATCAACAGCAGCCAGACCTACAACGGGCTGATGCGCGTGTGCAACAACACCAAGTACCTTCGGGCGATCGCCATCCTGCGCAACGTGACATCGACCACGAGCATGGTGTCTCCGATCACCACCGGTTCGACCTCGGTAACCCAGCCCTACCTCGACTGCAACTTCCTGCCGAACATCGACGGGGTCAACCCGCAAGGGCCGAACTACAGCGGCGTCAATCGCTACGGCGGCTTGTGGGAGATCCAGGTCACCGACGACCACCTGTGGGCGCTGGGTGAGTTCCGCTACGTCAACTCGCAGGTGCGTCGCTCGATCGCCCGCTTCTCGTGGACGGGCCTGCCGCCGGTCGACCCGCCGCCGCCGACCCAGCCCGTGCTCACCGAACTCACCACGCCTTCGCCGTTCGAGGTGCAGAGCGACCGCACGCTGAGCTTCACGCTCCGCTGTCCCGATCAGCCCGCTTCCTGCAACGGCAGCGTGAAGCTGATCGCCGGGGGCAGCAAGCAGTTCGGCCCCGTCACGTTCGCGCTGGCGCCGCTCGAGGATCGCACGTTCGACGTGATCCTCAACGACGGCGCGTGGGACACGATCCAGGCGAAGTCGAACCACCAGATCGGTGGGAAGCTACAACTGACGGCCGAAGGCTCGCCGGACACGACGCCGCTGAGCTCCTCGATCTCGGTGACGTTGCGCCTCGCTGCCTGAGCCGGGTCGCGCCGGCGTTCGACACCCGCGTCCCTGGCTGTGATGCTTGGGTGCACCCTCGCTCGACGGGGCACGCCCGGGAGGTTCTCGATGTTCGACGGCAGCGCCGGCTCGCTGGTCTTCGGTTTCGCCTCGCTCGGCCTGCTCATGGCCATCGTCGCCGTCATCACGGGCCGTGGGCTGCCCGACGAGGCGTCGACGCGGCCGCGGGCGATCTACCTGTCGGTCGCCATGCTGCCCGTGCTCGTGATCGGCGTGCTGGCGGCGACCTCGTTCCTCGAGGCGGCCGTGCAGCTCATCCTCGGGCCGGAATCGGCTGAGGATCTCCTGGGTGGGCTCGGCGGGCTCGGTGGTCTGACGGGCGCCGGCATCCCGGGTGCCGAGGGGGGCGGCATCGTCGACCTGCTCACCGGGCTCGGCGGCACCCTCGGCCTGAACGGGACCGATGCAGCCATCCGCAGCCTGGTGGCCTCAGGCATCACGGCGATCGTAGCCTTCGCGCTCTACCGGCTCCACCACGACTGGCGTGGCGAGCTCCTCGGCGACTCCCGCTTCGGCGGCTCACCCGCGGGGCGTACCTTCCAGGCCTTCGCTTACACCGTCGTGTTGATCTTCGTGGTGCTGTTCGCCGTCAGTACCGTGAAGGCCGGCTACGGTGTATTCCGAGTCGTCTCGCCCACCACGAGCGCGGTGCTCTCGCTCAGCGAAACCGCCGAGCGCGAACGTGGCATCGCCGACATCGTGTCGGGCCTCGCGCTCGCGGGCGCGTCATGGTGGCTGCTGCAGATGCACTGGAAGCTCGCCGCGACGCTGCGAGGCGACCAGGCAGCTCCGACTCCCACGGTGCCGGAGCCGCCCGCAGCCTAGGTTCGACCTTCCTCAGACGGTGCGACCCTTCAGGGAGTCGCGGATCTCAGTCAGCAGCTCGACCTCGCTCGGGCCGGATTCCTCTTCCTTCTTCGGCATCATCTTGTTCGCGCCCTTCACGATCATGAACAGAACGAACGCCACGATCAGGAAGTTGAACAGCACCGTGATGAACGCGCCGTATCGGATCTCAGCGTCTCCGACCTCGATCGTGAGGCTGTCGAAGCTCGGTTGACCGACGATCGCACCCACGATCGGGGCGATGATGTCCTCGGTGAACGACAGCACCACTCCGGCGAACGCGAGCGCCAGGATCAGGCCGACCGCGATCTCGATCAGATTGCCCTTGAGGGCGAATTCCTTGAATTCCTTGAGCATGGTTCCCTCCCTCTGTCGGCGGCTAGCTAATCAGATGGCGACGGACGTGGCAGTGGTACGTTCGCAGTAGGATGCCGTGCCACGCCGGGGTGCGTTCCTAGGTGCGACGCTGTGCCCGCCCGGCGAGCCGGGTCGTCGTGGTCCTGGAAAGGAACCGCGAACCGAAGGCGAACACCCTGCTGTTCATACCGGTGACGAGGTAGGGCTTTCCGGCCTGCATCGCGGCGTAGCCCGCCTCTGCCACCGAACGCGCGGCCGGCAGGTTCCGGTCCTTGACGAGCGCCGAATCACCCATCTCGGCACGCTCCTGGAACCCCGTCTCGGTCGGCCCTGGACACAGGCACGTGACCGTGACGCCGGAGCCGCGCAACTCCTCGGCCATGGCGAGCGAGAGCGACAGCACATATGCCTTCGTGGCGGCGTACGCGGCGGTCATCGGCGCGGCGGCGAACGAGCCGACCGAGCCGAGCGTCAACAGCCGCCCATGACCCCGCTCGACCATGCCCGGCAGGATGAGACGGCTCAGTTCGGTCAGCGCGACGACGTTGACCTGCAGCATCGAGGACTGCTTGTCGGGGTCGTCGCGCCAGAACTCCCCATACGTAGAGAAGCCCGCGTTGTTCACGAGGGCGTCCACGATGACCCCGCGTTGCTCGAGGGAGGCCATGACGTCGGCGCATGCACCGATCGCTGCGAGGTCCTTCGGCAACACCGTGACTTCGACGCCGTGACGTTCCTCGATCTCCTGGGCGATCGCCTCCATCGCCGCACCGCTGCGAGCGACCATGACCACGTTCCATCCGTCGGCTCCGAACAGACGGGTGAACTCGGCGCCGAAGCCGCTCGAGGCCCCGGTGATCACCGCCGTGCGCCGCCGTGCGTCGATCTTCGTCATTCGGCCATGGCCTCCTCGGTGAACACGCGTTCCATCGCCCGGCGCGCACGGCGCGTGACACGCAGATAGTCGTCGATGAGGCTCTGTCTCGGATACTCCTCGTAGCCGAGGCGGCGGGCCAGCGCCGTCTGCTCGGCCGGGTCCGCCGGCACCGCCTCCGCGTGGACGCGACGATCCATCTCGAGGGCGTTCTTGAGGTCGGTGCAGAACACGAACGCCTCCCCGAGGTCGCGGGCGACGGAGCCCGGCATCAGCTTGGCCGCCGCGAGTCGATCGATCGCCTCGAGCGTTCTGCGCGACCTGATCCCGGGATGTCTGCCCCCGTGTCGCATCAGCGAGAGTTCCACCGCGAACTGCACGTCGGCGAGCGATCCGATCCCGAGTTTGAAGTGGAACTTCGCCGCTTCCGGAGGTTTCACGCGTTCGCGTTCGATGCGCTCACGCATGTGGCGCATGTCGGCCATACGGTCGATCGTGATGCCGTCGGGCGGATAGGCGATATCGGCCGCAATCAGCTCGAACCGCCGGCCGAGGTCGGCATCGCCGGCGACGGCTCGAGCCCGCAAGAGGGCCTGGAACTCCCAGGTCTGGGCGTACCGCTGCCAGTACTCCAAGTACCCGGCGATCGACCGGGCCAGCGGGCCGTTGCGTCCCTCGGGCCGCAGGTCGGCGTCGGGTTCCCAGCCGGCTTCCCTGATGCCTCGAAGCACCTGCTCTGCGAGGACGCTCGCCCGCCGCTGCGCCCCGGCCCCTTCGCCCTCGTACACGAACATGAGATCGAGATCGCTCGCGACGTTGCATTCGCGGGCTCCCAGCTTGCCCATGCCGATCACGGCGAACGGCAGATCGGCGGGCGGCTCGGCGGCGGCGACCGCTTCGCGCACCACCCGGACGGCGACCGCGCTCAATGCCTCGCCGGTCTCGCGGGGGGAGAGCTCGCGCCCAGCCGTGCGCGCGACCGCGTCGACGAGGTCGCCGGGCGCATCGGTCTCCCGGCCGAGCAGGGAATCGGAGAGCCCCCCGATACGCGTCGGATCGGCGACCAGCAGATCGGTCGCGAACGAGCTCGCACCGGCCACGTGGGCCAACCGGCGGGCGGCGAACGGGTCGGTCGCGAGGAGATCCGCGACCTCCCGGTCGGTGCCCGACGTGACGACGGCGTCGGCGATGCGTTCCAGCCGAACGAGCGCACCGTCGGGAGCGGGCGAGAGCGCGAGGGCGGGCGCCATCACTGGGAACAGGTTGGCGAGCACCTTGCCGACCCGGCGCGCCGGGTCGACGAGCCTGCCGAGCACGTCGTAGGAGCGAGCGGGCTCGGAGAACCCGAGCCCGCTCAGCAGCTCCTCGGTCGCTGGCCGGTCGGTGCCCCGACTGGGATGCAACTGTGCGGGACCGGCGAAAGACTCGAGGAGCGGGCGGTAGAACAGCCGTTCGTGGATCGAGCGAACGAGCCCGGTCGTGCGCTCGTACTCGGCTGCGAGCGCGTCGGCGTCGGCAAGGCCGAGCGAGCGTGCGAGCGTTGTCCTGGCATGCCTGCTCGGTGGCAGGTCATGCGTCTGCAGGTCGCGCACGATCTGCAGACGGTGCTCGACCTGCCTGAGGAACCGGTACGCCCCGCTCAGGGCGTCCGCGTCGGCATCGGCGACGTAGCCCTCGTGCGCGAGTCCGACGAGGGCGTCGAGCGTGTTCGGCGTGCGCAGCCGCACATCGCGCCGCCCATGCACGATCTGCAACAGCTGCACGGCGAACTCGACGTCGCGGATGCCGCCGCGCCCGCGCTTGACCTCCGTGAACTCCTTGCCACGACGCCGGATGTACTCCTCGAGGCGCACCTTCGTACGCCGCACGTCCTCGATCGCCGCAGGGGGGAGCTCCGCGGGGTACACGAAGGGCTGCACCCCGTCGCAGAACGCCGTCGCGAGGGCGGTGTCACCGGCGATCGGGCGTGCCTTGATCATCGCCTGGCGCTCCCACGTCGCCGACTCGCGCTCGTAGTAGGCGAGCGTCGATCCGAGCGAGCGAGACAACGAGCCGGCCCGGCCACCCGGTCGCAGCGCCACGTCGACCCGCAAGGCCACACCGTCGGCGGTCGGCGCGGAGAGCAGGGCAGTCACCGCGGCGACGGCTTGCTCGGCGGCCTGCTGCCGGTCGGGTCCGGGCTCGCGGTGCAGGAACACGAGGTCGACGTCGCTCGCATAGTTCAATTCCGAGCCCCCGAGCTTCCCGAGGCCGATCACGGCGAGCCCGGCCTCATCGACACGATCGAGCGCCGCAGTGATGCAGGCGTCGGCGATCGCACTGATCTCGGCGATCACGTCGTCGAGCGGTGCGCCCGCCAAGTCACGGGCGGCCACCCGGAGCATCGCGCGGCGCCGGAACCGGCGGAGCCCCGCGGACGCGCCATGGCGATCGAGATCGGCGTCGAGCTCCCCGCGAAGGACCGGTGCGCCCCGGGCCGACACGTCGGCGAGTGCCGTGAGTTCACCGGGGTGCGCGACGAAGAAGTCCGTGGCGGCGCTCGAGAATCCGAGGAGCCTGGAGGCGGTTTCGGTGATCTCCGGCTGCGCGAGGGCGGCGCGGGCCTCCGAGTCGTCGCCGACGCGCGAGAACGCGACCCTCGCGAGTTCCGGGTCGGGGGCTTCAGCGAACGTGCGACCGAGCATCTCGGGCGTCAGCACCTCGGCATCATCGCACCGACGGACGGTCGTTCAGCAGCATCGACCCGGCGATCCCCTGGGCGAGGCCGGCGCTAGTCGAGCCTGCCGGTGAGTTCACGGCCGATCAGCATGCGTCGGATCTCGGCGGTGCCGGCACCGATCGTGTAGAGCTTGGCGTCCCGCAGGAGCCGACCGGCCGGCACCTCGTTCAGATATCCGGCCCCGCCCATGCTTTGGATCGCCTCGAGGGCGACCTCGACCGCGCGTTCCGACGCGGCGAGCAGGCATGCGGCGGCCGCGGCCCGATGCCGGTCGTCGGGCCGGCGATCGAACCGGCGGGCCACGTCGTAGGCGTACGCTCGCGACGATTCCAACGCAACGAACATGTCGGCGAGTTTGCCTTGCATCAGCTCGAACGCGCCGATCGGCTTGCCGAACTGCCGGCGCTCACGCACGTACGGAAGGGTGAGATCGAGCGCGGCCTGCATGATGCCGATCGGTCCGCCCGACAGCACGAGTCGCTCGGAATCGAGCCCCGACATGAGCACCCGGATCCCGCCGTCGACCTCGCCGAGCACGTGGTCGTCGGGGATCTCGCAGTCCGAGAACACGATCTCGGAGGTCGGCGAGCCTCGCATGCCGAGCTTGTCCATCTTCGGCGAGACGCTGAACCCCTTCATGCCGCGCTCGATCACGAACGCGGTCACCGACGCCGACCCGCGATCGGGCGCAGACGTGCGCATGTAGACGACGAGCACGTCGGCCTCGGGTCCGTTCGTGATCCACATCTTCGAACCGTTCGCGATCCATCCGCTCGTCGTCCGCTCGGCGCGGCACGCCATGGCGCCGATCACATCGGAGCCGGCGTCTGCCTCGCTCATAGCGAGCGCGCCCACATGCTCCCCCGAGATCAGCGATGGCAGCCATCGCCGGCGCTGTGCGGGCGTTCCGTTGGCCCAGAGGTTGTGCACGCACAGGTTGGAATGCGCCGCATACGACATGCCGATCGCGGCGGAGACCCTTGAGACCTCTTCGACGACGACGAGGTGCTCGAGGAAACCCAGCCCGGCCCCCCCGTCGGCCTCGGGCACCGTGGGACCGAGCACCCCCAGCTCGCCGAGCCGCGGCCAGAGCCAACGAGGGAACTCGTCGTCGCGATCGATCCGCTCGGCTTGGGGAGCGAGCTCGCGGTGGGCGAAGGTCCGCACCGCATCGCGGAGCTCCTCCAGCGAGATCCGATCGCTCATGGGAACCCACGGTACGCCGCCGCGACCCACGGTGTCGCCCCCGGGCCGAGCGATCCGTGGCGACGCGATGCGCGTCGGTGCCCGGGGGTAAGGTGGCACCCGATGATGCGGCGAGCCGCAACGGCAGGGATGGATCGCACGTGGCGCGGCTGACCACGCTCGCCGACCCGACGACGCAGGGATTCGAGGCCAACGCTGCCGCGATGCGCGAGCTCGTCGACGACCTCGACACCCGGCTCGAAGAGGTGCAACGGGGCGGAGGCGACCAGGCGACCTCGCGTCATCGCGAACGGGGCAAGCTCACGGCCCGCGAACGCATCGAGCGGCTGGTCGACGGCGCCTCGGCGTTCCTCGAACTCTCTCCGCTCGCGGCCTGCGACTTGTACGACGGGCAAGCGCCGGGGGCCGGGATCATCACCGGCATCGGGGCGATCCACGGAACGCCGTGCGTGATCGTGGCCAACGATGCGACCGTGAAAGGTGGCACGTACTTCCCGATCACCGTGAAGAAGCACCTGCGGGCACAGGAGATCGCGCTGGAGAACGGGCTTCCCTGCATCTACCTCGTCGATTCGGGCGGCGCGTACCTCCCGCTGCAGGCCGACGTGTTCCCCGACCGGGATCATTTCGGGCGCATCTTCTACAACCAGGCGCGCATGTCGGCGACGGGCATCCCACAGATCGCTGCGGTGATGGGCTCGTGCACCGCCGGCGGGGCGTACGTGCCCGCGATGTCGGACGAATCGGTGATCGTGCGTGGCACCGGCACGATCTTCCTCGGTGGCCCACCGCTGGTGAAGGCCGCCACCGGAGAAGACGTCGACCCTCAGGAGCTCGGTGGCGCGGAGGTGCATGCCCGGTCGAGTGGCGTCGTCGATCACGAGGCGGCCGACGACGAGCATGCGCTCCGCATCGTGCGCGAGATCGTCTCACACCTCAATCGACCCACCGAGCGCGCGTGGCAGATCGCCGAGCCCGTCGAGCCAGCCATCGACCCGGCCACCCTCTACGGCGTGATCCCCCGCGACCTCTCCCAGGTCGCCGACGTGCGGGAGGTGATCGGCCGCGTCGTCGACGGCTCGTCGCTGCACGAGTTCAAGCAGCGGTACGGCGAGACGCTGGTGTGCGGGTTCGCGAGGATCCACGGCCACCCGGTCGCGATCGTCGCGAACAACGGCATCTTGTTCTCGGAGTCGGCGCTCAAGGGCGCGCACTTCATCGAGCTCGCGACCGAACGGGGCGTCCCGCTCGTCTTCCTGCAGAACATCACCGGATTCATGGTCGGTCGCGAGTACGAGGCCGGCGGCATCGCCAAGGACGGCGCGAAGCTCGTCACGGCCGTGGCATGTGCGAACGTGCCGAAGTTCACGGTGATCATCGGCGGATCGTTCGGGGCCGGCAACTACGCCATGTGCGGGCGCGCCTACGGACCGCGCCAGCTGTGGATGTGGCCGAACGCTCGCATCTCGGTGATGGGCGGCAGGCAAGCGGCGACGGTACTCACCGCGGTCGGTGGCGACCCCGAACAGGAGGCGGCGACGATCGAGCGGTACGAGCGAGAGGGTAGTCCTTACCACTCGACGGCCCGGCTGTGGGATGACGGGGTGATCGATCCCCTCGACACCAGGAAGGTGCTGGCCCTCGGGCTCGACGCGGCATCGCGCGCCCCGCTGGCACCGACGACGTTCGGGGTGTTCCGGATGTGAGCGACGTGAAACGCGCCCTCGAAGGGCCGGTCGCGACCCTGACGCTGGATCGGCCCGATCATCGCAACGCGCTCGATCCGAACATGCTCGCGTCGCTCGCCGCGGCGATCGACGAGGTCTCGGGCAACGACGCGGTGCGGGTGGTCGTGATCACCGGCGCCGGCAGTGCCTTCTCGGCGGGAGCCGACCTCGAGTGGATGCGGGCGAGCCGCGGTCTCACCGCCGAGCAGAACCGCGAGGACGCCATCGACATGGCGGCGGCGTTCGAAACGGTCGATCGGTGCCCGAAAGCGGTGATCGCTCGCGTCAACGGCGCGGCGATCGGTGGAGGCGCGGGGCTCGTTGCCTGCACCGACGTGGCGATCGCGGTCGAGGGCGCCAGCTTCGGCTTCGCCGAGGTGCGTCTCGGCGTGTTGCCCGCCGTGGTCTCGCCATACGTGCTGCGCGCGATCGGCCCCGGTCGCGCCCGGGAGCTGTTCACGACCGGCCGCACGTTCGAGGCTGCCGATGCGGCCACGTACGGTCTCGTGCATCGCGTCGTGGCGACGCAGGACCTCGACACCGCGATCGATGAGGTCGCCGAAGCCTTCCTCGCAAGCGGCCCCGAGGCCGTGGCCGCCAACAAACGCCTCGTCCGCGAGGCGACGGCCTCGCTCGTGCTCCCCGACCTGGCCGAGCGCATCGCCGAGGCACGCACGAGTGCCGAGGGTCAGGAGGGCGTCGCCGCCTTCCTCGAGAAACGAACGCCGACATGGCTGAGCTCCAGCGACTCCTGATCGCCAACCGCGGGGAGATCGCCCTGCGGATCGTGCGAGCCTGCCGTGAATCGGGCATCGCGTCGGTGGTCGCGGTGACGCCGAGCGAGCGTGCAGGAGCGCCGGCCGAACTCGCCGACGCCACGATCGACATCGACTCCTACCTCGACGCCCGGGCGATCGTCGAGGGCGCGGTGCGCACGGGCGCCGACTCGGTGCACCCGGGGTACGGGTTCCTCGCCGAGGACGCAGCCTTCGCGCAGCTCGTGCTCGATGCCGGGCTTCGCTGGGTCGGACCGCCGCCCGAAGCGATGCGCGCGCTCGGCGACAAGGTGGCCGCCCGCGCGGTGGCCGAAGCGGCCGGGGTGCCCGTGGTGCCGGGCCTCGACATCGACCATTTCTCCGACGAGGCCGTTCGACGGGAGGCCGCGCACCTCGGCACCCCGCTGTTCGTCAAGGCCTCGGCCGGTGGCGGCGGCCGTGGCATGCGGACGGTCCGCGACCTCGACGAACTCGGCGCGATGGTCGCGGCGGGGAGGCGGGAAGCTCAGGCGAGCTTCGGCGACGGGCGGGTCTTCCTCGAGCGGCGTCTCGAGCGCGTGCGCCACATCGAGGTGCAGGTGCTGCTCGACGATCACGGCACCGGCGTGCACCTGGGCGAGCGCGATTGCTCTCTGCAGCGACGACATCAGAAGATCGTCGAGGAGTCGCCCTCTCCCGCGGTCGACCCAACGCTGCGATCCGCGCTCGGCGAGGCGGCGATCGCGATCGCCGAACGGGCCGGCTATCGAGGCGCCGGCACCGCTGAGTTCCTGGTCGACGATCACGGCTCCTGGTGGTTCCTGGAGCTGAACGCACGGCTGCAGGTGGAACACCCGGTGACGGAGGCGGTCACCGGCATCGACCACGTGCGGGCGCAACTCACGATCGCGGCGGGCGAACGGTTGCAGCTCGATCAGTCCCAGGTCTCGCGACGAGGCCACGCGATCGAAGCCCGTGTCTACGCGGAGGATCCTGCGACGGGGTTCTTGCCGACTGGTGGCAGGGTCGAGCGGCTCGACCTGCCCCAGTGGCCCGGGGTGCGCGTCGACACCGCGCTGCGAGAGGGCGACGTCGTCGGCACCGGATTCGATCCGCTGCTCGCGAAAGTGATCGCATGGGGAGAGAACCGCCCACATGCGTTCTCGCGCCTCAGCGCCGCGCTGTCGGAGCTTCACATCGTCGGTGTCGCGACGAACCTCGGGTTCCTGCTCGACGTGCTCGACCATCCCGACGTGATCGACGGCCTCGTCGACACCGATTGGGTGGAGACGGTGTGGGTCCCGCAGGTGCCGCCGCTGCCCGAGGGAGTGTCCGCAAGCGGCGACCCGACCGATCCGTGGGTCGCGTTCGGCTCGGCTCGGCGTGACCTGCCCCGTGGCGTCGTGGTCGCCGGCGCCGCTGCCCAATACCGAGGCTGGGGCTACGCGCTCGCCGGCGACGAGCTCGACGCGAACGAGCTCAGCCGGAACGACGGGTCGCTGGTCGCGCCGATGCCCGCGACGGTGCTGAGCGTCGATGTCGCGACCGGCGATGCCGTGGTCGCGGGCCAGGTCGTGGCCCAGCTCGAGGCGATGAAGATCCAGGTGCAGGTCAACGCCCCGTCGTCGGGTGTCGTGCGCTCGGTGCACGCTCGAGCCGGCGACATCGTGGCCCGCGGGGCACGGCTGATCGAACTGGAGGAGACGTGACGGCAGCTCGAGACGAGGAACGCGGCAACCACCCTTCACGCGTGCGCATCGTCGAGGTCGGCCCCCGGGACGGGCTGCAGAACGAAGATGCGCTCGTGCCCGCCGACGCCAAGGTCGCATTCGTCGAGGCATTGGCCGACGCGGGGCTCCCGGTCGTCGAGGTGACGTCGTTCGTCAGCCCACGCGCGATCCCCCAGCTCGCCGACGCCGACGACGTGTTCCCTCGCGTTCGGCGCCGACCCGACGTGCGCTACCCCGTCCTCGTCCCCAACATGCGAGGCATGGAGCGCGCCGAGCATGCCGGCGCCGACGCGGTCGCGGTCTTCACCGCGGCATCCGAAGCGTTCAACAAGCGGAACATCGGCATGTCGATCGAGGAGTCGCTCGCCGCCTTCGAGCCGGTGCTCGAGCGTGCGGGCGCCCTCGGGTGGTGGAGGCGTGGCTACGTCTCCACCGCCTTCGGCTGTCCGTATTCGGGGGCGGTCGATACGGCGCGGGTGGTCGATATCTGCGAAGCGCTGATCGACCTCGGCTGCGACGAGATCTCGGTCGGAGACACGATCGGTGTGGCCGAGCCCGATGGCGTGCGGCATGCGTGCGACGCCCTCCTCGAGCGCCTGCCCGGGGAACGACTCGCCCTGCACCTGCACGACACGCGGGGTCGGGCCCTCGACAACGTGCGGGCCGGCCTCGAGCGCGGCATCTCGACCTACGACTCGTCGGCGGGCGGCACCGGCGGGTGCCCGTTCGCGCCCGGCGCACCGGGCAACCTCGCCACCGAGTCGCTGTGCGCGATGCTGGACCGGCTCGGGATCGACCACGGCGTCGACGCCGCAAAGGTCGCTGCCGCTGCTGCGGTCGTGCGGAACCACATCGTCGACGGCGGAGCGACCGCGGAAGCCGGCGACCGCGGACCGGGTGACCGGTCAACCGGGTAGCAGGGCGTCGGCTTCGATCTCCACTTTCCAGGCTGGATCGAGAAGGCCCGCCACGACCACCATCGTGCTCGCGGGTCGAACCGCCGAGAAGACCTCGCCGTGGGCTCGGCCGATCTCGCGCCAATCGTCGACATCCACCAAGAAGGTCCTCGTGCGCACGACGTGCTCGGGCTCGGCGCCCGCCTCGCGCAGTGCCTCGAGGATGATCTCGAGGCACCGATGGGCCTGCCCGTAGGCATCGAGTGCGACCGGCTCCCCCTGACGAGGGATCGGTGCGGTGCCGGACACGTGCACGTGCCGCCCGTCGACGATCGCGCGCGAGAATCCGATCTCGGGCTCGTAGGGCGACCCCGACGACACACGCGTGCGCTGGTTCATGCCGGGAGTTTACGGACGCGTAACCGCAGGAACACCCGGCACCCCTACCCTTGCGCCCATGGCGACCACCGCTGAAGCCGAATACGTGCTGCGCACGATCGAGGAGCGCGGCATCCGCTTCGTTCGGCTGTGGTTCACCGACGTGCTCGGGTTCTTGAAGTCGTTCACGATCACGAGCCAGGAGCTCGAGGGTGCGTTCGCCGAGGGCATGGGGTTCGACGGTTCCTCGATCGAGGGATTCAGCCGCATCCAGGAATCCGACATGATCGCATTCCCCGACCCTGCAACCTTCCAGATCATCCCCTGGAAGCTCGAGGCCCCCGTCGCCCGCATGTTCTGCGACGTCTGGACGCCCGAAGGCGTGGCGTTCGACGGCGACCCCAGGGGCGTGCTGAAGCGGCAGCTCGCGCGCGCCGCCGACCTGGGCTTCACGTTCTACGTCGGCCCCGAGCTCGAGTTCTTCTACTTCAAGGCGTCGGACGACCCCTCGTTCCTCGACCACGGCGGGTACTTCGACGAGACACCGCTCGACGTCGCGACCGACTGGCGCAAACGCACGGTTCAGTACCTGGAATCGATGGGCATCCCGGTTGAGTACGTCCACCACGAGGTCGCCCCGTCCCAGCACGAGATCGATCTGCGCTATGCCGACGCGCTCACGATGGCCGACAACGTCATGGCCTACCGCCTCACGGTGAAGGAGGTCGCGCAGGAGTTCGGCATCTACGCAACCTTCATGCCCAAGCCGGTCGCCGGCGTGAATGGAAGCGGCATGCACACCCATCAGTCGCTGTTCCAGGGCGATCGCAACGCGTTCTTCGACGCGAGCGACGAGTACCACCTGTCCGTCACGGCGAAGCGCTACATCGCCGGGCTGTTGCGCCACGGCCCCGAGATCACGTTGCTCACCAACCAGTGGGTGAACTCCTACAAGCGACTCGTGCCCGGCTACGAGGCGCCCGTCTACGTCTGTTGGGCGCGCCGCAATCGCTCGGCGCTCGTTCGCGTGCCCCAGTACAAGCCGGGCAAGGAAGAGGCCACGCGTGTCGAGTACCGCTCCCCCGACCCGGCCTGCAACCCGTATCTCGCCTTCGCGGCCATGCTCGCAGCGGGTCTCGATGGCATCGAGCGCGAGTACGAGCTTCCACCCGAGGCGAGCAACAACATCTACGAGATGACCGACGACGAACGAGCGACAGCCGGTATCAGGTCGCTGCCCGAGGATCTCGTGGAGGCGATCCATCTCGCCGAGCGAAGCGACGTGCTCCGGGAGGCGCTCGGCGACCACGTGCACGAGTTCCTGATCAGGAACAAGCGCGAGGAGTGGGACGCGTTCAAGGCGTACGTGAGTCCGTTCGAGCTGGAGCGGTATCTGCCGATCCTGTGACGCCCCGGCGCGTGCGCCGAGACGTCCAGTGGGGGCCGAAGAACCTGCCGATTGGGCGATTTGCTCCGGCGAGCATCGCTCGGCTACCGTGCCCTCATGGCTCCCGACCACGACGATCTCACCCCGGCGCTCTCAGAGGCGAAGCGGCGCCGTGCCACCCTGCACGATGCCCTCGTGCACCTGGAGATCGCCATCTCCTCGCCCGCCGCCCGGCGCATCCCCGAGTGGACCGCGCTGGTGACCAAGGAGGTGATCGGGGTCCGCGACGCGTTCGAACAGCACGTCATGGTCACCGAGAAGCCGGGTGGGCTCTACGAAGAGATCATCATGCGGGCGCCCAGGCTCGACGGCACGGTGCGACGGCTGAAGGACGAACATCCGGGCATCGCCGAGAAGGTTCAGGAGATGGTGACGCGCCTCGAGCGGGCGACGATCGGCGGACCGGAGTGGCCGCTCGAAGACGCGAGGGACGACCTGCAACGGTTCATCGGCACGGTGATCCGCCATCGGCAGAAGGGCGCCGACCTCGTCTGGGAGGCGTACAACGTCGACATCGGGGGCACCGAGTAGGGCGAGCGTCGCGCCTTCGCTCTGGGCCTCCGTCGCGAGAGCCCTCGCGTAGGCTTCCCTCATGTCGCGCCTCGCGCTCGGGCAGGTGAACCTCACGGTCGGCGATCTGACCGGCAACGTGGATCGCATGGCGGCGATGGCCGACGATGCGACCAAGGCAGGTGCCGACCTGATCGCCTTCCCTGAGCTCGCGATCACCGGCTATCCACCGGAGGACCTCGTGCTTCGGCCCGAATTCGTGCGAGAAGGCCTCGAGGCGCTCGATGCCCTCGCGCGGCGCACCGCCACCACGTGTCCGGTCGTGGTCGGGTTCGTCGATCGATCCGAGGTCGGCCTCCACAACGCGGCGGCCCTGTTGCGCGACGGCACCGTGGAGACCCGCTACCACAAGGTGCAACTGCCGAACTTCGGCGTGTTCGACGAGCGCCGGTATTTCGTGCCCGGCACTCAGGCCGTGCGCATCGAAGCCGGAGGGCTCACGTGCGGGCTCTCCGTATGCGAGGACGCCTGGCACGCCGGCGTCCCATTCGCCCGCTATGCCGGGGTGCCCCTGATCGTGAACATCAACGGTTCCCCGTACCACAGAGGCAAGCGCGAGGAACGGGCCGATATCCTTCGCGACCGCGCTCGCGAGACCGGCGCCTGGATCGCCTACATCAACGCCGTCGGAGGGCAGGACGAGCTGGTCTTCGACGGAGGCTCCATGCTGGTCGGCCCCGACGGCTCGGTCAGACAACGAGCCTCGATGTTTTCCGAGGACCTGCTGATCGTCGATCTCCACGGCGGAACATCGTTCGCCGAGCCGCGTGAGGCCTGGCCCGTCGACGACGCCGACGAGGTCTGGCGAGCCCTGGTGCTCGGGCTCGGCGACTACGTGCGCAAGAACGGCTTCCGTGAGGCCGTGCTCGGGCTCTCGGGAGGCATCGACTCTGCGCTCACCGCCACGCTGGCCGTCGACGCACTCGGCGCCGACTCGGTTCGGGGACTCGCGATGCCGTCGCCTTTCTCGTCGACCGAGAGCCTCGACGATGCGGTCGACTGCGCGAAGCGCCTCGGCATCCGCCTCGACACGATCGGCATCACCGGCACCTTCGACGCCTACCGCTACGCGCTCGCGGAGGTCTTCGCGGGACACCCCGACGACGTCACGGAAGAGAACCTGCAGGCGCGCATCAGGGGCACCCTGCTGATGGCACTGTCGAACAAGTTCGGCTCGATCGTGCTCGCGACGGGCAACAAGAGCGAATATGCCGTGGGCTATTCCACCCTCTACGGCGATATGGCGGGAGGGTTCGCGCCGATCAAGGACGTTCCCAAGACCCTCGTCTACGAGCTGGCCGACAGGCGGAACGCGACGGCAGCCGAACGTGGCGAAACACCGCCGATCCCCGAACGCACGATCACCAAGCCCCCCAGCGCCGAGCTCCGTCTCGATCAGAAGGACACCGACTCGCTGCCGCCCTACGACGAGCTCGACCCGGTGATCGAGGCTTACGTCGAGAGCGACCTCGGGGTCGACGACATGGTGTCGACCGGGTTCGATCGCGGGCTGGCCGAACGCGTCGTGAGCATGATCGACCGCACCGAGTACAAGCGGCGGCAGGCCGCGCCCGGCGTGAAGATCACCCCCAAGGCGTTCGGGCGCGACCGGCGAATGCCCATCACGAACCGCTATGCGGGCTGAGCCGCCCGTGCGACCAGCGCCAGTAGGGTCTGGCCCATGACGTGGGAAGCCTGGTTCACCCTCGCGGTCGTGATGGCGCTCGTGGCGGTGCTTGCCACCGAACGCCTGTCGCCGCCGCTGGCTGTGCTCGGTGCTGCGATCACGTTGCTTGTGGCGGGCGTCATCGAGCCTGAGGAAGCGTTTTCCGGGTTCTCGAACCCCGCGCCGATCACGGTGGCCGCTCTCTATGTGCTGGCCGCGGCCGTGGAGAAGACCGGTGCGCTCGAGCGGCTGACCTTCCGCATCCTCGGGGCCGGGGGCGGCGAGCTGTCCGATCGCACGGTGTTGACCCGTGTGCTCGTTCCCACGGCGCTGTCCTCGGCGTTCCTGAACAACACCCCGATCGTGGCAATGATCGCCCCCAACGTCGTGGCGTGGGCGCGCCGTGCGGGGCGCTCGCCGTCTCCCTATCTGATCCCGATCAGCTTCGCCGCGATCCTCGGCGGGGTGCTCACGTTGATCGGCACCTCGACGAACCTGGTCGTCTCCGGGCTGCTCGAGGAGTCGGGCTCCGAACCGCTCGGCCTGTTCGAGATCACCAAAGTGAGCCTGCCGCTCGCGGTGGTCGGCGTCGGCATGCTGATCCTGCTTGCGCCCCGGCTGCTCCCGACCCGCCAGGCGCCGAGCGAGGGCATCCGCGAGGGATCGCGGGAGTTCACGGTGGAGATGGTCGTCGAGGACGGCGGGGCGCTCGCGGGCAAGAGCGTGGCAGGCGCGGGGCTCCGCAATCTCGAGGGCGTCTACCTCGTGGGACTCGAACGCGATGGAAGCATGCGGGCCCCGGTCGGTCCCGAGGAGACCCTGGAGGGCGACGATCGCCTCACCTTCGCCGGCAACGTCGCCAGGATGCTCGACCTGCAGCGTCTGCCCGGCCTGCGTTCAGCGGAGCAAGCGCATTTCCCCGCAGACACACAGGCGGTGACGCGGCGCTTCTTCGAGGCGGTCGTGGCCGACTCGTCCCCCCTCGCGAATTCCACGTTGAAGGATGTCGGGTTCAGGGCGAGATACGCAGGCGCGGTCGTCGCCGTCCACCGGGCCGGCGAACGCTTGCCCGGCAAGCTCGGAGGCATCGTCCTGCGGCCCGGCGACGTGTTGCTCGTGCTCGCAGGGGCCGATTTCGTCACGCGATGGCGGGACGAGCCCGACTTCCTCGTGGTGGCACCCCTCGACGGCGAGCTCCCGCCCCGCCGCGAGAAGTCCCCGATCGTCGGCATCGTCACCGTGGTGTTGTTCGCCACCGTCGCGTTCGGACTGCTCGACATCCTGGAAGCCTCGCTGCTGGCAGCGATCGCGCTCGTGGTCTTCCGGGTGCTCACGCCGTACGAAGCCCGACAGTCGATCGATCTCAACGTGATCGTGCTGATCGCCGCGAGCTTCGGCGTCGGGGCTGCGATGTCGGCGAGCGGGCTTGCGAACGAGATCGCCACCAAGTTGATCGGCGCGTTCGACTCGGCAGGTGACCTGGGGCTGATCGTCGGCATCCTGATCGCGACGGTGATCCTCACCGAGCTGATCACGAACAACGCGGCGGCGGTGCTGATGTTCCCGATCGCGGTCGCCGCCGCTCAGCAGGCCGGCATCGACACCCACCCGGTCGCGATCGCGGTCGCGATCGGCGCGTCGTCGTCGTTCCTCACGCCGATCGGCTACCAGACCAACACGATGGTCTACGGCATGGGCGGCTATCGGTTCGGCGACTTCGCCCGGGTTGGAGTGCCGCTCACGATCCTGATGATCGTCGTGGCCACCGTGTTCATCCCGCTGTCGTGGCCGCTGTGATCGCGCCGACCTAGACTGCCCTGACCGAAGGGCCCGTAGCTCAGCCCGGTTAGAGCAGGGGGCTTTTAACCCTCGTGTCGCAGGTTCGAATCCTGCCGGGCCCACTCGGTGTCGGCGACCACCGATAGCGTTCGGCGCATGGTGCGCACCCCGTTCGTCGGGCCCCGCGGCAGCGTCTGGGCGATCGACGTGCCGACCTCGAGGACCGAGCGCGTTCGAGGCGCCCGAGGTCGATCGTGGCCCTCCCCCCGTCACGGCATGCTGTTCGAGCGATGCCGGTCCGTGCACACGTTCGGCATGCGGTTCCCGATCTCGATCGTCGGCCTCGACGGCGAACTCGTCGTCGTGTTCATCAAGGCACTCGAGCCCCGACGCGTGTTGCTGCCGCGGGTTCGGGTGCGCCACATCGTGGAGTGCCGGGTCGACGCCGACGTTCGGCTCGGTGATCGGTTCGAGCCGTTGGCGCCGCCTGAGCGTCGGCGCGGGGAAGCACCGTCGACGCTCAGGCGCGTGCGCCGAGGATGAGGCGCAGGAGCGCCACCGAGCCCGTCGCCGTCAGGGCGATGACCGCTGCGACGGCGTAGGGGGCCCAGGCGGGCACCGCCACCGGCTCTTTGCGAGCCGGATCGGGGCGCACCAGACCGAGCCACTCCAGCACGAGCCTCATCACAGGAAGTGTTCGGCGCGGGCGCCGTTCGAGTTGAGCGTCTGTGTGTCGATCTCATCGTCACGCGGCCGTGCCACCAGCGAGGCGTCGCGCCACGCCGTGGCCAGGCTCGAGGCCGTGGCTATACTCTGTCGGCTGCCCTCGGGGCCGCTACCCTGCTGGAGGAGCACCTTCGCCCCCATCGTCTAGCGGCCTAGGACGCCGCCCTTTCAAGGCGGAAGCACGGGTTCGAATCCCGTTGGGGGCACGGTTCCGAACGTCGAGTACTCGACGCGCGGCGCCATGACAACAGGAACACCACGTGCGCCCGTAGAGGAGTCCGGCCGTCCTCACCGCCCTGTCAAGGCGGAGATCGCGGGATCGAAGCCCGTCGGGCGCGCAGGAGCCACGGAGGCCCCGACCGAGCGGGGTCGGGGCCTCCGCTGTCGAGCCGTCAGCCGTGGGCCGAGCGCACCAGTCGTTCGAGTGCCAGCCGCGCCATCGGGGCGTACGCGAGCACGACGGGCGCCGGGCCGTCGATCGCCACCGCGGCGACGCCGTCGGCCACCTCGTGGTCGATCGTGAGCCGCACGGGCCCCGCCCGCACGCGCCAGGTCCAACGCCCTGCCGACGCATCGACGGAGGTCACCTCGAACCTGGCGTTGGACCACAGGGGCCCGTGCACCACCCCGCGCATGCCGGTCACGAGCGGACCCTCGGGATCGACTCGCCGCACCTGTGGTGCCCAGGTTCGCCACCGCGACGTGTGTGAGTAGGCGGCCCACATCGCCTGAGAGTCGGCGGGACCCCTGGCCTCGATCCGCGTGCGCATGCCGGTGACGGTAGCCTGACGAGGCCGTGGGCCTCACCGGCGAAGCCATGCACCGGCGGGGGCGAGGCGTCCACCGGGACATCGTCACCGAATGCGTGCGTGACCGGGGATACGCGGAGGATCCATGCCACCCAGCGGCTCGACATCGGCATCATCTCGAACGCTGGACGGCGCCGTCGTCGCCGTGCTCGGTGCGTCCGGCGGCCTCGGCAGCGCGATCACGCATGCCGTGGCGGCGAAGGGAGCCCGACCGCTGCTGGCCGGGCGAGACGTGGCCCGTCTGCGAGCGGTGGGCCTCGCCGACGCGCCGATCGTGCAGGCGGACATCCGCGACCCCCAGTGCGGCGCGCGCATCGCAGAGGCCGCAGTCGAGTCGTTCGGCCGGCTCGATGGCCTCGTGAACGCGGCCGGCATCGTGGCATTCGGTTCCCTCGCCGAGCACGACGACGACACGATCGAGGAGCTCTTCCTGACGAACGCCATGGGCCCCTTGTGGCTGGTCCGGGGCGTGCTGCCGCTGCTGGAGGCAAGCAAGGGGTTCGTGCTGCAGCTGTCCGCGGTCGTAGCCGAGCGGCCGATGCCCGGCATGGCCGTGTACGCAGCCACGAAGGCCGCCATGACCGCGGCCGATGAAGCACTCGCGAGGGAGCTGCGCCGGGCGGGGGTGCGGGTCATCGACGCGAGACCCCCTCACACGGAGACGGGCCTGGCCTCCCGACCCTTCCTCGGCACCGCGCCCGCTCTCCCCGAGGGACTCGCGCCCGGAGTGGTCGCCGCGCGCATCGTTCGCGCCATCGAGGCCGGAGAGACCTCGGTGGCGTCCACCGCGTTCGCGGACGACTCCTGAACGCGTCGAGCCGCTAGCTCCATCCCCGCGGCGCGGGGTGCCGCTCATTCGAGCAAGCGATCGCTCCCGACGTCGACGGATCCATGCTCGATCCAGGCTGCCAGCTCGTCTCGGATCGACGGCACCGGATCGGTCGAGGCGACGAGCCCGCGAGTCGCGGGGTCGAGCCGCACGCGATGGTGCACGAGGCCCCCCAGGTCGAGCGCGGGGAAATCGGCACGATTGTGTGCCCCGCGGCTCTCCCGGCGGGCGAGCGCGCCCACCACGGTCGCCTCACCGGTGAGCAGCGCGGACCGCAGGTCGAGCAGATGACCGAGGTCGCCCCACCCTTCCTCGGTCGGACTCACGTCGACGTCGCCGAGCGAGTCGCTCAGGTCGCGCAGGCCATCGAGTGCCCGGCGCAGCCCCTGCTCGTCGCGGACCACGCCGCAGGTCTCCCACAAGAGGTCGCGCACGGCACGCTGCATCGGCCGGGCGAGCTCGTGGCCGGGACGGACGAGCACCTCGAGCTCATCGGCAGCCGCGGCGATCACCGCACGCGGGCGCAGCGAGATGTCTGTGGACGCGGCTCGCGCCGCCGCGTGCTCGCCGGCGCGCCGTCCGAAGACCAGCGTCTCGGCGAGCGAGTTGCCACCGAGCCGGTTCGCCCCGTGCAGGCCCGAGGTCACCTCACCTGCCGCGTAGAGCCCGTCGACGTCGGTCGCAGCTGTCCCGGGCTCGACCACGACCCCGCCCATGGAGTAGTGCGCGGTCGGGGCGACCTCCATCGGCTCCTTCGAGATGTCGAGCATCTGGTGCTCGATGAACTGCCGGTACATGCGAGGAAGCTTCTCGAGGATCGCCGACCGATCGAGATGCGACACGTCGAGGAACACACCGCCGTGCGGCCCCCCGCGGCCCTGGAGGATCTCTGTGTAGTTCGCGAGGGCGACCCGGTCCCGGGTCGACAGCTCGAGACGTACCGGGTCGTAGCGCTCCATGTAGCGCTCCCCGTTCGCGTTGCGCAGGATCCCGCCCTCACCGCGCACGGCTTCGGTGACGAGGATGCCCGCGACGTCCTCGGGCGCCACCATGCCGGTCGGGTGGAACTGCACGAGCTCCATGTCGGACAGGCGGCAGCCGGCGAGCAGGGCGAGCGCCATCCCTTCCCCGTAGTTCTCGTCGCGTCGCGATGACGATCTGCGCCAGATACGGGTGTGGCCGCCAGTGGCCAGCACCACCGCATCGGCGAGGAACGCCGTGCGCTCGCCCGTCACGAGGTCGAACGCGAACGCCCCGAAGCACGTGTCGTCGCCGACCAACAGCCTCGACACATACTGCCCCGGCACGAACGTGATGCCCAGGTCGGTGACCACGGACCCGAGCGTGCGCACGATCGCCCGACCCGTGTAGTCGCCTGCGTAGCACGTGCGGCGGTAGCTGTGTGCGCCGAAGAACCGTTGGTCGAGGCGACCGTCGGGAGTGCGCGCGAATGCGCACCCCCACTCGGCGAGCTCCAGCACCGCCGCCGGTGCCTCGGTGGCCAAGATCTCGACCATCTCCGGATCGGCCAGGTGGTAGGCGTCGCGCAGGGTATCGGCGAAGTGCTGCTGCCAGGAGTCCTCCGCATCGCGTGTGCCGAGCGCGGCGTTGATGCCCCCGGCAGCCAGCACGGTGTGGGCATCGTGGCGCTCGCGCTTGCCGAGCATGATGACATCGGCGCCGGCTTGGGTGGCCGCGATCGCGGCGCGCATCCCGGCGCCGCCCGAGCCGATCACCAACACGTTGGTCGCGCGGGTTCGCAAGGGTGCAGCCATGAGATCTCCTCCTTCCTCCACGCTAGGAGCGGGGGTGCCCAACGAGCCGGCGGGACCTACGCATCTCGTCGGGCTGCTCCGCCGCGAGCGTCCGGGTCGCTACGCTGGCGGCTCGCGGCGTCCGCCGCCCGAGGGAGTTCGTGCATGACCCGCTGGCTGTTCGGCGCTCAGCTCGGGCCCTGGTTCCTGCCCGGCGACGATGAGCCGGTGATCGTGATCGAATCGCTCGCAGCGATCAGACGGCAGCGCTGGCACCGCCAGAAGCTGCACCTCCTGCTCTCGGCGATGCGACACCGCACGGCCGAGCTCGGCGATCGCGCGATCTCGGTTCGGGCAGGCGGGTATCGCGCGGGCCTGGCCGAAACGGGCATCGCGGCCCGCGACATCTCGGTCTGCGAGCCCACGTCGCACACGGCTCGGGCCTTCGTGCGCACGCTGGGCCTCGCGACGATCGAGCCGCACCCAGGGTTCGCCACCTCGCGCGAAGGGTTCGCCGAGTGGGTCGACGGGCGGGGTGAGCGTAGGTTGCTGCTCGAGGACTTCTATCGCTGGCAGCGCCGTCGGCTCGGCGTGCTGCTCGAACCTGACGGCGAACCGGCGGGCGGACGTTGGAACTTCGATGCCGGCAACCGGGAACCGCCACCGCGCGGGGCGGAGACGCTCGGCGTGGCGCCGCCGCACCTGCCGACCGAGGACGACATCGATGCCGAGGTGCGCGAGGACATCGACCGATGGACGTCCGAGGGCACGATCGGAACGGTGGGTGAGGACGGCCCCCGGTGGTGGGCAGCGACGCGGGCCGAGGGGTTAGCCGCACTCGAGACGTTCGTGCGCGACCGGCTCCCGGCGTTCGGCCCGCACGAGGACGCGATGCTCGGCGCCGACACGGTGATGGCGCATTCGCTGCTCTCGGCACCCATGAACCTGGGTCTGTTGCATCCGCTGGAAGTCGTCCGCGAGGCCGAGCTGGCCTACCGATCGGGGGCCGCGCCGATCGCCAGCGCCGAAGGCTTCGTGCGCCAGGTGCTCGGGTGGCGCGAGTATGTGTGGGGCCTGTATCGGACGTTCGGCGAGGGGTACCGCTCGCGGAACGCGCTTGATGCGCGCGAGGCCCTGCCCGTCTGGCTCGACTCCCTCGATGCCGACGGCGAGGTCCGAGCCGAGTGCCTGCGGGCGACCCTGCGCGACGTGCGTGAACGGGGTTGGACCCACCACATCCCCCGACTCATGGTGTTGGGCAACTACGCCCTGCAACGGGGCATCGATCCGGCGGCGTTGTCCTCGTGGTTCCAGCGCTCGTTCGTCGACGGGTACGACTGGGTGATGCTGCCCAACGTGATCGGCATGAGCCAGTGGGCCGACGGCGGCGAGATGGCGACCAAGCCCTACGTGAGCGGCGGCGCATACATCGACCGCATGTCCGATCACTGCGGCCGATGCCCGTACGACCCGGCGGTCCGCGTCGGTGATCTGGCATGTCCGTTCACGGCCGGCTACTGGGCGTTCCTCGACCGGCATGCCGATCGGTTCCGCGGGAACCACCGCATGGCTCGTGCCCTCGCGGGACTCGCTCGCCGGTGCGACCTCGACGCGATCCGCGCTCAGGAAGCGGAGCGGGGCACCACGGCTCCCTGATCCGCTCCCTGCCGTTCCTGCGCCCACCCAGTCGCGACACTGCAACCGCCGATTCGGGCTCGGCGACGATGGCTGCCAGCTCTGGACCGGCTCGAGCCCGGCCAGCTCGGGGCGGTAGAAATCCCCAACCGCCCTGGCCATGGGCTCGTCCATATCCCGCCGGTAACGAAATCTGGCCATCTGGTAACGCTCGCCGACCCGCTCTGTCTGCAACGGATCGCAACCATCTGCTACCTGAGTGCGGTATTGGTACCGGCGTGTCAGCCTTCCTCGGATCTCCCCTGGGCGCCGTGAAGTAGCCGGCCGTCCGAGTCGCTGTAAGGAGCGAGCGTCGCGCCGCGAAAGGTCTCCCCTCATCGAACTCGTTCCACCCTCGCATCGGTGGATACTCACCCGGGCCGTCGAGGTGCTGTTCTTCAACCTCTATGGGGACAGTGAGGAAGCCGGCTTCGGGAATGTGCCACTCGCGTTGTCGCGCGCCCTTCCGAAGGGACAAGTCGTCGCCCCTGTGACCCTCCGCCTGCTGGATCCGACCCGGGACGCGGCGTCGTCCGATGGCGAGCCCTGGTTCGCGGAGGACCTCGAGCGGCTGACAACGCCGTACGCCGGCTGGTCTTGGGAAGACCTGATGTCCCCGTCGCGCCGGCCACCAAGCCTCGAGACCGTGTAGCGGAGTTGGAGGAGCGCGCCAGGACGCCGGACGGAGGATTGCTCTGCCACTACGTCCCGTGGCGGATCGACGGATCCCGATCAACCTGCGGCAGCGTGTTGTGGTCGCGGACAAGCGCCTCCGAACGACGGGCGAAGGTCACGACGGGCCCGCGGCGGGCTCCTGGTTGTTCGTCTCAGGACCGCCCACAACAAGTCGGGCATCAGCGTGATCCCGGAGGTCGACATCGAGGAGATCCGCGACGGCATCACCGAGGAGATCCTCGAGCGCGGGGCGGCCCCATCCTGGCTTCTACTGCATAGCAGCGGTTTAGACGGTCTCTTGAGGGCCACGCCCTTCATCGCCGAAGGGTCTCGCTCATATCGTTCTTATCAAAGGCCATGACGAGAGGAGGTGATGACAATGGCCTATCAACTCGACGAGAGGCACTTTCGCTTCCGACAGGCGCCGGAGAGCCGGGGCTGCGTCGTCCATAGGTGCAAGGGCTCGGAAGAGTTCACGCTCCCGGATAGGGATCGCTCGCATGCTATTCGGAATCGCAGCGTGATCCGTTTCGCCGGCGCCGGCGTGACGCCAACCGGACAGTCACGAGCCCGTCGCCTGGACCGGGATCTTCCCGGAGAGGCTCGTTCCCGCCCCCGGCGAGGATCGGATCGCAAGCGTCCCTCCGAGCGCCTCGAGTCGGTCCACCATGTTCTGGAGACCGGACCCTCGTGCGGTGGATCCGGGGTCGAACCCTGCTCCATCGTCCACGACGTCGAACCCGAGTACGCCGTCCAAGTCCTCGAGCGTGATCTCCACGGACCTGCTTCGCGAGTACTTCGTCGCGTTCTGCAGCGCCTCCAAGACGCAGAAGTAGACGGTGGCCTCCACCTCGGGCGAGTAGCGGATCACTCCGTTCGCGCGGACGGTCACGGGGAGAGCCGCCCGCCTGGATTGCGATTCGAGCGCCGCGACGAGCCCCTGGTCGGCAAGGAGGGGTGGGTAGATGCCATGCGCCAACGCCCGCAGATCCTCCAGCGCCTGGGCGGTCTCGCCCTGCAGCTGTCCCAGCAGCTCCTTCGCCTTGTTGAGGTCCCGGTCGACGAGCTGCTCCGCGAGCCGCTGCTTGACCTGAAGGGCGACGAGTTGCTGCTGCGCGCCGTCGTGGATATCCCGCTCGATCTTGCGTCGCTCCTCATCCTGGGCCGCTACGAGCCTGCCCCGGGAGGCGCGGAGATCCTCGACCAGTCTCACGTTCCGAAGCACCAGGCCCGCTTGAAGGGCCAGATCGGCCACGAGTTTCTCCTCGGTCGGGGTCACCGGTTCCGACGCCCTCTTCGTCACCGAGAGCGCGCCCAGCATCTCCATCCCGTCTTGCACGGGCACCGCGAAAGTCACGTCAGCGATGTCTGGCAGCGTGCCGCCAGGGGCGGAAACGAGCCTGGATCGCTCCGCTCCTTCGGGCCAGGCCGCGGTCGGTCGGAGCTCGGAGCCGGTCGTCAGCCACACCTGGGCGCGCTCGGCGCCCGTCCCCTCGGCGAGGATCGCCGCCATCCGAGGGAGCACGTCCTCGGTCCCGTACGAGCCCGCAACACGCTCCGAGAACTCGTGAAGGACCTCGTACGGCGTGGCGCGTTTCCCATAGACGAATCGGTTGGCCAGGCGTTGGGCCCATCGGCGCACGGGCTGGAACGCGAGTGCGACGGCCGCGGCGGCGATCGCTGACAAGACCGCGTTGCCGGAGCTGCCGACCAGCACGCCCACTCCGACCACCACACCGACGTAGACGACGATGACGAACCCCCCCAGCACGGCGACCACGACCGTCCGTCGGACTACCAGATCGATGTCCAGCAAACCGTGACGGAGTATCGCTACTCCGACGGAGATCGGTATCAGCGGGAGCCCGATCGCGGGGGCAGCGAAGAAGAACGCGGTGTTCCCTCCCAGCGCTGTTTCCGGAAGGACCAGCACCGGTGTCAACATGACCATGGCGACGACCGCGGCCCAAACGAGGATCCGGAGCTGGTCACGCTCGCGCCCGACGGCCCTACGACGCCTACGGATGAGAAGCACGATCGACGCGATGAACGCCCCTACCACCATCACGTATCCGGCCACGTACAGGGTCGCATAGACGGCGGAGCTCGCAAGCGGGAGCATCGCCTCTTGGCCCAGATACCCCTCGAGGGTCGGCTCCACGATCGCTGCGAGCATCGTGAGGCCGATCGCGACGACCGCAGCGAGCGCGGTCCGCCGCTCGGCGCGGGCTCGAAGTCGGCCCTCGGGGAAGAGCAGGAACAGGAAGACCGTGAGGAACGCGAATCCGACGAGAGACACGACGTCGCCCAACCAGGCCGCGGCACGCCCGGCGGGCAACGAACCGGGATCTGCGGCGAGGGCCCGGTAGCCGTAGCCGGTCACGAACGCGTCCAACGCGATCAGTGCGCCGCCGAGGACGAACACCCATCCCAGGCTGTTGTCCGGGCGCTTCGAGAGGATCACCGCTCCGACGACTGAAAACGCCATGGATATCACGACGATGGCGACGACGAACAGGAGCGACACCTCGGCCTCCAGTTCGACGGCGACCGGGATCGCGGGAGGTGGATCCGTCGCGGCGATCCCGAGCGCTGAAGCCGAAAGGAGAGCCGCCAGCGCGACGAGCGCCCATCCCACCGGCCCGGCGAGGCCCGGCACTTGAGACTGCTCCCCGCTCGGTCGACGGCGAGCAGCGCGTCGGACAAGAGCGAGCACTATCCCACCCCCTGAGGGATGTTCACGTTCGTCATACCACGTCTTCCCTCCCTTCGCTCAAGGAATGGGCATCGGTGGACACCGAGATCGCTCAACCGGTCCTTGGAGAACACGCAGTTCCTTGGCGGGCTCTCGGCCTGGGATGGCGCCGTCAGCAGGTCGAGGTGCTCGGCTGGACGGTGATGGTCAACGCCCTCACGTTGGCCCGCTACAGAGCCACTGAGGACTGGCGAAGTGGCCGCCTGACTCGATCCACTTCCGGCACCACCCGGTAAGATCGCGGCTGTCCCGGAAACGTCCCGAAGGCCGGAGGTGGCGTT